>JAVKCR010000045.1:0-4490 GCA_040222645.1 Rhodospirillales bacterium | reverse complement strand
TGACGGAGGTGATGCGGTCGAAGTCCATGTCGACGAAGACTTCCGCGCGGACCTTGCCGAAACCGACGGTCGGTTCGAGAATCTGCTCGATCTTGGTACGCAGGCGGTCCTGAGCCGCGAGGCGCATTTCCTCGGCGTTGGAGGCAAGCAGGCCGGCGGCGTCCTGTTCGTCGAAGCCGCGGGCGAGAAGCTGACCCCGGTCGTCGATCACCGAAATGCGCGATGGCTTGAGGTTCGGCACCGCCGAGGCGACGAGATGCTGGATCGCAAGAACTTCCTGTCGATCGATCTTGCCAGAGGTCTTCAGCGCGATCGAGGCGCTGGGGTTGAGCTGTTCGCGGCTGAACAGTTCGCGGCGCGGCATGACGAGATGGACGCGGGCGCTGCTGACACGGGGCAGGGTGGCGATGGAACGTTCGAGTTCGCCCTCGAGCGCGCGGACATAGTTGATATTCTGCAGGAAATTGGTCGACCCGAGGCTTTCGCCCTTGTCGAACAGCTCGTAGCCGACGGTACCGCCGGCGGGCAGTCCCTGCTCGGCGAGCATCAGGCGCAGCCGGGCCACCTGGTCCTGCGGCGCGAGGATCTGGGAGCCGTTGCGGCCGATCTCGTAGGGAATGTTCATCTGCTCGAGCTGCGCGACGATGGCGCCCGAGTCCTTCTGTTCAAGCTCGCCGTAGAGCGGCGCCAGGTCAGGGGTGGAGAACCGCGCGGCGATGAAGATCGACGCGGTCAGCAGGATGGCGATGGGGACGCCGATGATGAGGAGCTGGCGGGGACCGAGCCCCCTGAAAATCTGTCCGAATGACGCCACGATCTACCTTCCCGAGTTTGCCTCTGTCCGCATTGGCCGGGCGCGCAGGCGCGCCGACGGCTGTCCACAGCATCGAGACTATTCAGGGAAGGTAAATTTCTGGTTAACCCGCTTGTTAACGCCTGCGGGACGGCGGCCGCCCGTGTGGCGGCGAGGCGGCGTCAATCCTCGCCGCTGCGGTAGTCCTGCAGGCGGGTGGTGCGCAGGCCCAGCATGCCATGCCGTTCGATGGACCGCTGCCAGGAGAGGAATTCCTCGACCGAGAGATGATAGCGGTCACAGGCTTCCTGCAGACTCAGCAACCCGGCACGGACACCGGCCACCACTTCCGCCTTGCGGCGGATGACCCAGCGCTTGGTATTTGCCGGGGGCAGGTCGGCACGCGTAATGGGCCGCCCGGCCGGGCCGATGATATTAGTCGATCGATTGGCGCTCGAATGCTCCACGTCGCATTCCCTCCGAACTCTGCCGATTACGTGTCTGCCGGTTCCGGCGACAACGAGAGCATCCGCCATTCGTTTTAAAAAAAACCTAAAGATCGAAGTGAATAGTTGGTTAAGGGATTTTGGCGGTAGTCGGCATGCCGGAAGATGTCGCGACTGATTACTTGGCGGGGCACTGTCTTCCCCGGATTTCCTCAGGCCGCGACCTTGCGCGAGGTCTTCGGGCTGACAAAAGTTGGAGTGGCAGTACCCCTCACCCTGGACTACCGCTTTCGTTTCATGTCCCGGGAGATTGCCCAGGAGTTCGGCAGGCGCTTTGTTGATCTGGATCAGTGTGTCCCGGGACGGGCAGGGTTAAAGTTGGCCAAGTTCGGGGCGTCTGAATGATTTTGACATGGCCCGGATCAAATACGGCGATCGGCACCCTGACCTGCATCGCCGGTGCCTGTCATCTCCATGAGGCTAACGAGCCATGTTCGCACTTATACTGATGCGCCGAGACCCCGCGCTTGAGAAATCCTGCAGGAACTCGGTGTCAAATAGGATGACGCACGAGAGATTTTATCGATGAAGGATCCGTACGAAATCCTTGGCGTTTCCAGGGCCGCAACAGACAAGGAAATCAAGACGGCCTTCAAGAAGATCGCCCAAAAATTTCATCCCGATCTGCATCCTGACGACAAAAAGGCTGAAGCGATCTTCAAGGAGGCGTCAGCCGCTTATGATCTGCTGAAGAACAAGGAAAAGCGTAGACGGTTTGACGCGGGAGAGATCGACGCCACCGGCGCAGAAAAGCCACAACAGCAGTACTATCGCGATTATGCCGGAGCAGGACCTGCAGGCTCACATGCCGAGCAGGACGGATTCGTCAGCAATGAAGAACTTGAGGAATTTCTCGCCCGGGCCTTTGGAACTGGCGGAAGAGGCAGGGGCCAGGGAGTTCACAAGGCACGCGGTCAGGATGTCAATTATTCGCTGCCCGTTACGTTCCTTGAAGCGGCAAACGGCGCCCGGCGTACAGTTACATTGCCGGATGGCAAGACACTGAAGGTCATGATTCCGGAAGGTGCGCATGACAGGCAGATGATGCGCCTGAAGGGACAGGGCATGCCCGGCTTCAATGGGGGGCCGGCAGGTGATGCCTACATTGAATTGCATGTTCAGCCCCATCCGTTCTTCGAACGCAAAGACAACAATGTTCACCTTGAGGTCCCCGTCACGTTGAGGGAAGCGGTGCTCGGCGCCCAGATCGAGGTTCCCACGATTTCAGGATCGATCAGCTTGAAGGTACCGAAATTGTCCAACACGGGCACCCGGCTCCGATTGCGAGAGAAGGGTATTCTCGATCCAAGAACGCAACAGAGAGGGCATCAGTTCATTTCTCTGAAGGTCATGCTTCCAGTTGAGGAGGAGCCGGACCTGACGGCGTTTCTCGAAACCTGGCTGCCGAAAGTTGACCAGGACCCGCGCAAGGAGATGTTGCAATGATGCGTTTGGACGAGCTCGTCGCGGCAATAGAGGATTTGAGGCGCGAAGACCTCGAGACGTGGATTCATGCAGCGCTTGTTGCTCCTCGGGAGGATACCGGAGCGCCAGTGTTCGACGAGATGGAGTGCGCGAGAGTACGGCTCATCTGTACACTTCACTACGACATGGATATCGAAGTGGATACCTTGCCGATCATTCTGGACCTGATCGATCAGCTCCATGAAACGCGGCACCAACTGCATCGCTTGAGCAACGCTGTCCTGGCGCAGGATGAGGATATTCGGTCAGCGGTACTATCGGTGATGAAGAACCGATAAGCCCGCATGGGGGATGTCGTTTGAGACAGTCATCTCCGCTTCGACGCCGTGACTACGGGAATTTGGGAATTAGAATGATTGCCTACCGCCGCTCCGACCGCGGGTCGAGGGCGTCCTGCAGGCCGTCGCCGAGGAAGTTGACGGCGATCACGGTGAGGAAGATCGCGAGGCCGGGCAGGATGGCCAGCATCGGTGCGGTCCAGATCAGTTCCTGCGCATTGGTCAGCATGTTGCCCCAGCTCGGCACCGGCGGCTGGATGCCGAGACCGAGAAACGACAGCACGGATTCCAGCAGGATGACATTGCCGACCGACAGCGTCGTCGCGACCACGATCGGGCCGGCCGCGTTCGGAAGGATATGCAGCGCCATGATGCGCAGGCGCGAGGCGCCGAGGCTGCGGGCGGCGAGCACGTAATCGCGGTCGCGCGCGGCGAGGGCGGCGGCGCGGACGAGGCGCGCCACCTTGACCCATCCGAACAGCGCCACGATGACCGTGATCCGGATCAGCCCGACATGCTCCGACCGGGCGATGGCCTCCGGGATGCCGGCCTTCTCCAGGTCGATCGCCGCCAGCACGATGAGCAGCGGCAATACCGGCAGCGCGATCACGGAATCGGTCAACCGCATCAGGAAATCGTCGAGACGGCCGCCGATGAAGCCGGCGACGAGGCCCACGGCGGTACCGATGATCGCCGCCGTCAGCGCGCCGGTCAGCCCGATCAGCAGCGAGACCTGCCCGCCGAGCAGGAGCCTAAGCAGCAGGTCACGCCCGAGTTCGTCGGTGCCGAGCAGGTGCGCCGCCGACGGCGGCTGGAAACGGGCGAGCAGGTTGACCTGTTCCGGATCGATGCCGACGATGGCGGCGATGAACGGCGCGGCGGCGACCAGCAGCGCCACGAGAACGAGGAACAGGCCGCAGCCGACGGCCATCCGGTGGCCGAGGAAGCGGCGCAGGGCGAGGCTGAACGGGGAGACGGCGCCGGCGACAGCGTTCATCGGTAGCGTATCCTCGGGTCGAGCAGGGCGTAGGCGATGTCGGCGAGGAGGTTTCCGGCCAGCGTCACGAAGGTGGCGAGCAGCAGCGCGATCAGCGCGAGGTTGAAATCGTTGCCCATCACGGAATCGAAGATAAGCCGTCCCATGCCCGGCCAGGCGAACATGGTCTCGGTGATCAGCGCCCCGGAAAACAGGAACCCGACATCGAGTGCGATGACGGTCACCACCGGCAGCATGGCGTTGCGCAGCACATGGTGCAGCACCAGCCTTGCCGGCCCGGCACCCTTGGCGGTGGCCGTGCGGACATAGTCCTGGCGCATCACCTCGATCACGGATGCGCGCACGAAGCGGGTATGATCGCCGACGCTGGCAATGGCGATGCAGGCGACCGGGAGCGCGTAATGCATCATGATCGTCGCCGCATCGGCGCC
>JAVKCR010000044.1:0-20018 GCA_040222645.1 Rhodospirillales bacterium | reverse complement strand
CGCCGGTCGACGCCGGCAAGCGGCGAGGGCGCCCAGTCGAGCGCATTGCTGTCGATCACCACGCGCGCGGTGAAATCCGCATTCAGCTCCATCGGTTTGCCTCCAACGCCTGCGCCTTTCACTCAGATTGGCGCGCGGCGCCGGAGATCAATGGCCGGATCAGAGATCCTCGAGCAGGCGCTCCGCACCGGTCTCGCCGAAACCGCCTTCCTCGAAATGCAGGGTCTTGACCACGCCATCCACGACCAGCGCCGAGAACCGCTTGCAGCGCGGGCCGTAGCACTTGTCGTTGAGGTCGAGTTCAAGGCCGGCTTCGCGGGTGAAATTGAGCGCGCCGTCGGCCAGCATCACGATCTTGTCGCCGGCCTTCTGGTCCTTCGCCCAGGCATCCATCACCCAGGGGTCGTTGACCGACAGGCAGGCAATGGCGTCGACACCCTTCTCCTTGAACTTGTCGGCATTGTAGATGAAGCCCGGCATGTGCAGCGACGAGCAGGTCTTGGTGAAGGCGCCCGGCAGGCCGAACAGCGCCACCGTCTTGCCGGCGAACAGATCGGCGGTCGACATCACATCGGGGCCGTCGGCGGTCATGGTTCCGACGGTCACATAGGGAACGCGGTCGCCCGGTTTGATCGTCATGGTCTTTTTCTCCCTCTATCCAGGATTCGGTATGCGCATATTCTTCCCGAGGCGCCGGCAATGGCAATCGGCTTGCGGTGCGTGACCCGTTGATTTCCGCGAAGCGACATAGCCGGCAGATCCGATACCGCGGCGTTGCCGTAGAAGGTCTGTAGATTTGATCGGTGGAAAAGGGTCTGGGCAGGATGGCTGACATCACGGATGCCGTCGTCATCGGCGCAAGCGGCGGAATCGGTGCCGAGATTGCCTCCAGGCTCTCGACCCGCCCGGATATCGCGCGCGTTCACCGGCTTTCCCGCCAATCCGGGGAAATCGACATCACGGATGCCGGGTCGATCGCCGCGGCGGCGGAACGTGTCGCCGGTGAAGCGCAGGCACCTATCGGGCTCGTGTTCGTCGCGACCGGGTTGCTGCACGGACCGGACGGGATTCAGCCTGAAAAGGACTGGCGGTCGCTCGATGCAACGGCTCTTGCCCGCTATTTCGCCGTCAACGCCATCGGGCCGGCCATGGTGGCGCGTCATTTCATGCCATTGCTGCCGCGCCAGGGGCGGTCGGTGTTCGCGGTCCTGTCGGCCCGCGTCGGATCGATCGGCGATAACCGGCTCGGCGGCTGGTACGGCTACCGGGCCTCGAAAGCGGCGCTGAACCAGTTCATCCGTACGTTTTCCGTGGAACTCGCGCGCAAGCGGCCGCGAGCGATCTGCGTTGCACTGCATCCGGGCACGGTTGCGACGGGGCTTTCTGAACCCTTCTCCGGCAACGTTGCGTCTGAACGGCTGTTCTTGCCGGGGGAAGCGGCGGGCCACCTGCTTGGCGTTGTCGATGGCCTGGATATCGCCGACAACGGCGGCTTCTTCGCGTGGGACGGGTCACGCATCGAATATTGACCATGGCGATGACCGCTCCGATCATCGCTCGCAAATTCGACGCAGCGAGGGAAAAGCGGTGAGAATGGCGGTCGAGATCAGACCTGACGATCTTGAAGGCTTGGAGGTCCGGGCGTTGCTCGAACGACACCTTGCACATTCGGCGGCAAGCTCGCCGGAAGAGTCGTGCCATGCGCTCGATTTGGATGACCTGCGGGCGCCGGACATCAGCTTCTGGAGTGCGCACGAGGATGGCCGGCTGCTCGGCTGCGGGGCATTGAAAGAACTGTCGCCGCGGACGGGCGAGATCAAATCCATGCATACTCGAGAAGAAGCGCGTGGACACGGGGTCGCTTCCGCCATCCTTCGTCATATCATCGCCGTCGCCCGGGACCGGGGGTACCTGGAACTCTGCCTCGAGACCGGGTCGATGGATGCCTACGCTCAGGCCCGCGCGCTTTATGCCCGCCATGACTTCATTGAATGTGGTCCGTTCAGTGACTATTCCGAAGACCCGAACAGCACGTTCATGAAATTGATCCTGCGGTACTGATGGCCCGCTGCGTCTTGTTCTGGCGGTCGCCTGCGGCGTTTCCGGTGATCCTGATGCCCGGCAGCCTGCGCTCCCAATCAGTATTATGATCGGTGAATGGAATATTTAATCTCTATTTAACGTCAGATTGATGGATGAATGATCGAATATTAAATGGTGCCGCATATTGTAATAAAAGCGCCTCGTCATCATATATTCATGGTATAATGTTTTTCCATTCAAATGTCGCTCTTGATCCAGGATAAACCGCAAGCCTGCTGGCCGGGAGAACATGCACCTTTGAATGATA
Organism: Rhodospirillales bacterium; assembly: GCA_040222645.1. Taxonomy (GTDB): domain Bacteria; phylum Pseudomonadota; class Alphaproteobacteria; order Rhodospirillales; family HT1-32; genus HT1-32. The sequence continues at coordinate 17,668 of JAVKCR010000044.1, read as the reverse complement.
CCTATGACAACCGGGAATACGGAGGCTGCGGATTTGCAGTCAGCATGTCCATCTGACAGGAGGAATCCGATGATGGCGCGAACGACGATACTGCCCGTGTCTTTCCGCAACCCGTTCCGGCTGAAGGATGTCGACGAAGTCCTGCCCCCCGGAACCTACGAGATTGAAACGGACGAGGAATTGATGGACGGGATTTCGTTTCATGCCTACCGGCGGGTCCAGACCTTGATTCACCTGCCGTCGAAGACGGGCAACCCGTTGCACTCCCAAACCCTCGCCATCGACCCGGACGAACTTGCCGCCGCACTTGCGAATGACGCCGCATCGGATCCGGAGACGCCGCCCGCCGCGATCACCGGTGCCCGCCTGTGAGCGATGACCCGGTCGATCTCGATGAGCGGCGCAGCCGGGAGGGCAGGATGGCCACGAACATGCGCCGGCATTCGCTGAAGGATTTCACCGCCGACCAGGAAGCCCTGCGGCGGCGGCAGGAAGAACTCGAAGCCCAACTGCTTGCCGAACCGGCAGAGACCTGGCCGGAAGCGGCGGCAAAGGCGCAATATCTCATCAGGCTGTTCGCCAGAACCTCCGAGGCACAGGATGAGCGGCGACAGAAACTTGTCGACAGGGCGCTTGGCGACCTCGCCCGTCTTCTGGAAAGGGAAGAGAACCTGTGAGCGCATACGAAACACCGGTTCCGGAAGTTGCAGATCCATCCGGGACGGGTACGAAGCATCGTCGCTGCCTCAGGTGCGATACTCGGTTTTCCAGCGAATGGTTCGGCGAACGGATCTGTCAGCAGTGCAAGAAGACCACGGCATGGCGGATGGGCGATCCGAAGGTCGTCCATATGGGCAAGGGCAATCGCTGACATTTTTCCGGATGCCCGATTTTCGGACAATCTGCACTGGCGACTGCGGCGGCGGGGCCCTATGTTGATGAGTGACATATCCCGGCACTTCGGGAACAAACGACCGGTCTGCGAGAAGGCGCGGTCCCTTACGAACAGGCAAGAAATCTGACCTTGAAATCATCAGTCAGCCGTGCCGCTGCCGGCCCGGCTAAACCTTTGGCCAGCGACTGGAACAGGATGGTGGCTCCCTTTGCCGCGCCCGATGCGCGGCGGAGCGTGTTACAGCTCGTCAACACCGCCGTGCCGCTGGTCGCCATCTGGATCGCCATGGCGGTACTGGTGGACAATGCCTATTGGGCGACGCTGCTGCTCTCGATTCCGGCGGCGGCGCTGGTCGTGCGGATGTTCATGATCCAGCACGATTGCGGACACCGTTCCTTCTTCCGCTCCGCCCGGCTGAACGACTGGGTTGGCCATGTCATTGGCGTGCTGACGCTGACCCCGCATGTCTACTGGCGGCAGGCGCATAACGAGCATCACGCGACGGCCGGCAATCTCGACAAGCGCGGCATCGGCGATGTCACGACCCTGACCGTTGACGAGTATCTCGCGCTGTCGCCGATCAAGCGCTTCGGTTACCGGGTCTACCGTCATCCGCTGACGCTGCTCGGCATCGGGCCGCTCTATGTCTTTGTTCTCAAGTTCCGGCTGCCGCTCGATCTGCTCCTGCGCAAGTCCCGGAGCCGTTACGCCCTCGTCCTGAGCGTGCTGCTGACCAACCTGGCGATTGCCGGCCTGGCTATCGGGATCGGCTTCTGGCTCGGCTTCACGGAAGCGCTGATGGTGCAGGCGCCGATCATCGTGCTGTCCTGCGCGGCAGGGGTCTGGCTGTTCTACATCCAGCACCAGTACGAAGACGTCTACTGGCGTCGCACCGAGGGGTGGGATTTTCACGATGCCGCCATCGAGGGCAGCTCGTTCTACGACCTGCCGCAGCCGTTGCGCTGGCTGACGGCGGATATCGGCATCCACCATATCCATCACCTCTCCAGCCGGATACCGAACTACCGGCTGATGGATTGCATGAAGCATCTGCCGGAGCTTCCCGGCGTCACCCGCCTGACAATGCGGGACAATTTCAGATGCCTGCGCCTCGCGCTCTATGACGAGGCGGCGGGCTGCATGGTCAAGTTCTCGGCGTTGCGAAAACGCCGCGCCGGCGGCTGACGCTGCCGGGCTTTCCCATCGTTCCCTGACCGGACAGCATGCCGATGTCGTACGAATTCGCCGGAACCGTTGCCTTCGTCGCCGGCGCTGGCGGCGGCATCGGGCTGAACATTGCCAACGACCTGATCGCCGCCGGCGCCGATGTCGCGCTTGTCGACCAGAAGCCGGCACCGCCGGAAATCATGCATGGTCCGGGTCGGCATATCTACCTGGCGGGAGACCTCACGGACGAGGGGTTCGTGCGCGAGGCGGTCGCGGAGACGGTGGGGGCGTTCGGTTCCCTGCGGTATCTCGTCAATACCGTCGGCGTCTTGTGGTTCGACCGCGACAAGTCCTGTCTTGATCCGGAAATGGACATGGCTGTCTGGGACCGGATCTTCTCGATCAACGTGAAATCCATGGCGCTGACCGCCCGCCATGCCGTGCCGCATTTGCGACAGGGCGGGGGCGGTGCAATGGTGCATTTCTCCTCGATCGACGCGACCATGGGCGACAGCAGGCCTCAGGACGCCTATGGCGCCTCAAAGGCGGCCGTGATCCGCTTGTCGAAATCGCTCGCCATACAATGCGCGCGGGACGGCATCCGCTCGAACGCCATCCTGCCGGCCGGAACCGTCTCACCGATGCAGGAACGCTGGGAACGCGACCCGGCGGCGATGGAACGCCTGGCGGCGGCGATACCGCTTGGCCGCGTCGGCACCACCCGGGACATGTCCAACGCCTGCCTGTTCCTGCTTTCGGACCGGGCGTCCTTCATAACCGGCACCGAACTGGTGGTCGATGGCGGGGTGACGGCGGGCGGCTGAAAAGAAAAAGGCCCCGGCGCGATTGCCGGGGCCCTGAGGTCGGGTTGGTCTTGCTTTTCGCTATCTTGGTTCGGTTTTCAACCCTTTGAAGGTCGAATACATCATCGCGACAAGGACGATGGCGAAAGGGAAGCCCGTCGCGATCGCCATTGCCTGCAATGATCCCAACCCACCGCCGAGCAGCAGTGTGATCGCCACCAGCCCCTCGAAAATGCACCAGAACACGCGTTGTGCGACCGGTGCATCGACCTTGCCGCCGGCGGTGATGGTGTCGATCACCAGCGAGCCGGAATCGGACGAGGTGACGAAGAAGACGATGACGAGGATGATGCCGATCACCGACGAAATCTGCGTCAGCGGCAGTTCCTGCAGCATCTGGAACAGGGAGAGTTCCGGCTGCCAGTTGGTCACCGTCTCCACGACGCCGGTATAGTCGTCATTGACGAACTGGGCGATGGCGGTGCCGCCGAAGGCCGTCATCCAGACGACGCTGGCCAGCGTCGGGATGATGAGCACGCAGGTGATGAACTCGCGTATCGTGCGGCCGCGGCTGACGCGGGCAATGAACATGCCGACGAACGGTGACCAGCTGATCCACCACGCCCAGTAGAACGTGGTCCAGCCATGCATGAAGTCCGTGTCTTCCCGCCCGATCCAGTTGGAGAGCGGCACCACGTTCACGACGTAGGCGAACAGGTTGGAGAAGATGCCGGTGAAGATCTCCAGCGTCGGACCGGCGATGATGATGAACGCCATCAGCCCCAGTGCGAGCACCATGTTGATCTCGCTAAGCCGCTTGACTCCGGCGTCGAGACCGGCAAGCACGGAGACGAGAGCGGCGATGGTGATCACCGTGATCAGGATGACCTTGGCGGAATCCGTCGCCTCGATTCCGAACAGGTAATTGAGACCGGCGGTGGCCTGCTCCGCGCCGAAACCGAGGGATGTCGCGAGACCGAACAGGGTGGCGAACACCGCCAGCACGTCGATGATGTGTCCGACCCAGCCCCACACGGCTTCGCCGAACAGAGGGTAGAAGGCGGACCGGATGGTCAGCGGGAACCCGCGGTTGAAGTGGAAGAAGGCAAGCGCCAGCGCGACCACCGCGTAAATCGCCCAGGGATGCAGTCCCCAGTGGAATATGGTGGCCGCCATGCCGATCTGGCGGGAAGCATCGATGTTCTCCGGATTCACCCCGAGCGGTGGATGCTGGAAGTGATAGACCGGTTCCAGGACCCCGAAGAACATCAGGCCGATGCCCATCCCCGCGGCGAACAACATCGAAAACCAGCCGAGATAGCCGTAGTCCGGCTTGGCATCCTTGCCGCCCAGCCTGATCTTGCCGTAGGGCGAGACCACGAGGACAAGGCAGAAGATCACGAACAGGTTGGCCGAGATCATGAACAGCCAGTCGAGATTCGTGGTCAGCCAGGGCCGCAGCGCACCGAAGGCCTCTGCGGCTGTATCCTGGAACATCAATGTGTAGAGAACGAACGCTACGATTGTCAGGCCAGAAATAACAAAGACCGGATTGTGAATATCCAGTCCGAAAACCTGCACGTTATCCTGGCCGACCTCGTAGTCGGTCGAATGTATATCCGCCATGTCAGTACCCCCATTTGCTGTGGCGCCGGTTTCAGCTTTCCGTGTTTTTATTAGTCGGAGTTCCGGGCAATTACCCGATCCGATCCATACGATGGTATGGCAATTCACGATCCGAAAAACCGCGTGTTTGCGACCGATTGATTGCACGGTTGCGACATTGTCGGTGATTCTCCGCGTTTTTGGGCGTTTGTTCGCGGTAGCAGGCGGGCGTCGGCTCTGTCATTCTGCGCGAATCATCCTGTTGGGGAGCAAGGGGCGCATGGCGAGAGTATATCGGGTCGAGGAAGCGGCGGGACATGTGATCCGCAGGGTGCATCAGCGGGCCACGTCCATCTTTCTCGACGTGATGTCGGATCTCGGCCTGACGCCGACCCAGTTCGCCGCGCTCGCCAAGCTGCACGACGAGGGGGAGCTTTCGCAGAACCATCTCGGCCGGCTGACCGCGATGGACCCGGCGACGGTCCAGGGCGTCATACGCAGGCTTGTCGAGCGCGGTCTTGTCGACCGGCAGGCCGACGAAGGCGACCGCCGGCGGTCCATCCTGAGGCTGACCGATGAGGGGGCAAAGGTGGCGACGGCCGCGATTGCCCGAGGCTTCGAGGTAACCGACCGGGTGCTGGAGCCGCTCAACCGCCGTGACCGGGAGCGGGCCATGGCCCTGCTGGCGCGCCTGATGTGAGGCGCAAAACACACAGTTGACTCCGAAACGCAAAGCGCGCAGAGTTTCGTTCGTACACATACAATAAACCGGGATGTTGAAGACCGGCATCGTGTACTGGACATGTCGGATGTCCATCAGGGAGGAGCGCAGCAAGGGAGTTCTGCGCTATGGGAGCGTATCTTAGGCCTGCTTCACTCGATGAAGCGATTGCCGCCGCCGGTCAGGGCGGCTGGATGCTGCTTGCGGGCGGCACAGATTTCTATCCCGCCCGGGTCGGCAAGCCGGTGCGCGAGAACATTCTCGACATCACCGGTATCGAGGAACTGCGCGGCATTTCCGACCGGGGCGACGCCTGGCATATCGGCGCCGGTGCGACCTGGTCGGATCTTCGCAAGGCCGATCTGCCGGCCTGCTTCGACGGGCTGAAGGCGGCCGCAGCCGAGGTCGGCGGTGTGCAGATCCAGAATGCCGCGACCATCTGCGGCAATATCTGCAATGCCTCGCCTGCGGCTGACGGCGTACCGCCCCTGCTGGCGCTTTCCGCCCGCGTCGAACTTGTCGACCGGGGCGGTATCGAGGACATGCCGCTCTCGAAATTCATCCTCGGCAACCGGCGCACGGCCCGACGGCCGGACCAGATCGTCACCGGCATCCGCATCCCGCGCCGCCCGGCCGCGTCGAAATCGGCGTTCTACAAGCTCGGCGCCCGTCGCTACCTCGTCATCTCCATCGTTATGGCAGCCTGTACGCTGGATTCAGATGAGAATGACGCGATCACCCGCGCGCGTGTCGTCGTCGGGGCCTGTTCCGAAGTGGCCACGCGCATCGCGGGGCTGGAGGAGGCGTTGATCGGCAGGCAGATCGGTTCCGGGCTCGCTGACCTGGTGGATCCCTCCCATGTCGCCGGCCTGAAGCCCATCGACGATGTCCGGGCGACGGCAGGATACCGGACCGAAGCCGCGGCCGAAGCCTTGCGGCGACTGTTCGACAAGCTGGAAGGGCGGGAATGATGGACGGAGATCGCCAGACCGGACTCGCTGGCCGGACCATCGCCTTCACCGTCAATGGCAGTGAAGTGGAAGTCACCGGCGACCCGATGCGGCGTCTGGCCGATGCACTCAGGGGCGAACTTGGCCTCACCGGCACCAAGATCGGCTGCAATGCCGGCGATTGCGGCGCCTGCACCTTGCTGCTCGACGGTGCGCAGGTCTGCGGCTGCATGGTACCCGTGGGGCAGGTTGCCGGCCGCGAGGTGGTGACTGTCGAGGGGCTGGAAGGCACCGACGGCATGAACCGCCTGCAGGAGGCGTTCCAGCGTCACGGGGCTGCCCAGTGCGGTATCTGCACGCCCGGCATGCTGATGGCGGCGACCGACCTGCTGGCGAGCGATCCGTCCCCCGACCGGCAGGCGGTGATGGATGCGCTCGGCGGCGTGCTCTGCCGCTGCACCGGCTACCAGAAGATCGTCGAGGCGGTGCTGGATGCGGCGGCGGCGACGTCCGTTGCCGCCGTGGCCCCGGAACCGGGTGGTTACGTCGGTGCGCGCGTCGGCCGAACGGACGGTTTTGCCAAGATCACGGGCCGCGCGCAGTTCGGGGCGGACGGTTTCCCGGCAGATGCGCTCTGGCTCCGCGTTGTGCGCTCGCCGCAGGCATCGGCCAAAGTGGAACTCGGTGACTTCACCGAGATTCTCTCACGGCCCGGAATCGAGCGCGTGCTGACAGCCGCCGACGTGCCGTTCAACGGATTCGGTATCTATCCGGATATCAAGGACCAGCCGGTGCTGACCGACAAGGTCGTACGCTACCGCGGGCAGGCCGTCGTCGCCGTCGTCGGCACCCGCGAGGCGATCGATGCCCTCGATCTCGCCGACATTCCGATCACCTATACGCCGCTTCCCAGTGTTACCGGCGTTGTCGAGGCGATGGCGGATGGCGCGCCGCAGGTGCTGCCGGACCGGCCGGGCAACCTTCTGATCGACGGGCGGGTCAGGAAAGGCGATGCCGCGGCCGGTTTCGCCTCCGCCGCCTGTGTCGCCGAGGACGATTTCCGGACTGCCTTCGTCGAACATGCCTATATCGAGCCGGAAGCCGGCTGGGCGCGCCGCGTCGGCGACCGTATCGAGATCACCGCCTGTACCCAGGCCCCCTACATGGACCGCGATGAGACCGCCAACGTGATGCAGCTCGCACCGGAGGCGGTACGCATCGTTCCGACGGCCTGCGGTGGCGGGTTCGGCGGCAAGCTCGATATCTCCGTGCAGCCGCTGGTTGCCGTGGCGGCATGGCTGACCGGCAAGCCGGTCGCGACCGTCTACGAACGACCGGAAAGCATGATGTCGTCCACCAAGCGTCACCCGTCGACAATCCATGCAAAGTTCGCCTGCGACCGCGACGGCTACCTGCAGGCCTGCGCCATGGACGCCATCTTCAATACCGGCGCCTACGCCTCCTGGGGACCGACGGTGGCGGGGCGCGTGCCGGTGCATGCCTCAGGCCCGTATTTCGTGCCGAACGTGGAGAACCGGGGCCGCGCCTATTTCACCAACGAGCCGCCATCGGGGGCTTTCCGCGGTTTCGGCGTACCGCAGGCGGCGATCGCCCATGAATGCCTGCTCGACGATCTTGCCGAACAGACCGGCCTCGACCGGCTGGAATTCCGCCGTCGCAACGCCATCGCCGTCGGCCAGGAAACCGCCTGCGGCCAGGTTCTGAAGGCGAGCGCCGGACTTGGCGCCTGTATCGATGCGTTGCGCGCACCCTGGGACGCGGCGCTGGCCGAGGCCAGGTCGCTGAACGCTAAGGGCGGGCGCTGGAAGCGTGGAGTCGGTATCGGCTGCATGTGGTACGGCATCGGCAATACCTCGATGTCGAACCCGTCGACCATCCGTATCGGCCTGAAGCCGGATGGCCGCTTCACCCTGTTCTCCGGCGCCGTCGATATCGGGCAGGGCTCCTACACCATCGTGCCGCAGATCGTCGCCGATGCGCTGGGGGTAGGGCTTGAGCATATGGATTTCGTTTTCGGCGACACAGATCTCACGCCCGATGCGGGCAAGACCTCGGCCTCACGACAGACCTTCGTCACCGGCAAGGCCGCTGAACTGGCGGGCCTCGACCTCAGGGCGCAGATCCTGCGCGCCGCCAATGCCGGGCCCGATGCCGCGATCCGCATCGAGGGCGGGCGGCTTGTCGTCGGCGAGGAGGGCAGCGTCATCGACCCGGCCCGACTGCCGCTCCGCGATGACGGCTTCGCGCTGATGGGCGAGGGCACCTTCGATCCGCCGACCGAGCCGCTGGATGCCAACGGGCAGGGTGTGCCCTATGCCACCTACGGCTTTGCCGCGCAGGTCGCGGTGGTCGATGTCGACCCGAAACTGGGGCTGGTGAAGGTTCGGCGCATCCATGCCGCCCACGATGTCGGCAAGGCGATCAACCCGACCCAGGTCGAGGGCCAGATCCACGGCGGCATCGCCCAGGGGCTCGGTCTCGCGCTGATGGAGGAGTATCTTCCGGGCCGCACCGAGAACCTGCATGATTACCTGATCCCGACTTTCGGAGACATGCCGGAGATGGACGTGATCCTGGTCGAGGATGAAGAGCCGCTTGGCCCCTACGGCGCCAAGGGTGTCGGCGAACCGGGGCTCGTCGCCACGGCGCCGGCGATTTTCGGGGCGGTGCGGCATGCGGTCGGCGTACGCGTGCGACAGGCGCCGCTGCTGCCGCACCGGTTACGTGAACTTGTCCGCCAGAAGGAGGGCGTGTGATGGCCGAAACGGAGACTGCCGACAGCGACCTGGTCCGCTGCGATGCCTGTCCGGTGCTCTGTCGCATCCGCGACGGCAAGACCGGCGCCTGCGACCGCTACGCCAATTTCGGCGGCGTGCTGACCCGCGTCGACCCGCTGGTGGTCACCGAACGCGCCGACCTGCTGGTGCCCTTCGCCGAGGGCGAGTGGGACGGCAACCCGGTGACCGAGAAGGAGAAGTTCCTGACCGGGGTCGGGTCCGGCACCACCTATCCGGACTACAAGCCCGCTCCCTTCATCGTCTCGGCGGAGGTTGAGGGGGTGGATACGGTCACCGTCGTCTCCGAAGGCATCTTCAGCTATTGCGGTCTCAAGGCGAAGATCGATACCGACCGCTATCTCGGCCCGGAAACCGCGGCCGTGCGGTGCGAGGGCGAGCAGATCGGCCATGTCACGACCGCCGAGTACGGCTCGCAGATGCTGGCGATCGGCGGCGTGCGCCATCTCACCGGCGGCAGCAAGAAGGAGGGCAACGTCACCTGCCAGGCGATGCTCGATCTATGCAATCGCAAGGCCGTCGAACTGACGGTCGACGGCGGCTCGACAATCATCCTCCAGGCCGGACAGCCACCGATCGTCGACGGTCTGCGGGAAGAGCGGATGCGCGTCGGCTGTGGGTCCGCCACCATCGGCATCTTCGCCCAGCAATGGCACGGACATGCCGACGAGGTGATCGTCGTCGACGACCACATCACCGGCGTGCTGACGGAACACCAGGCCGGCCGCTTCCTCGACATGAAGCCGGCCGGCATCCGCGTGCGCGGCCGCAAATCGACCCCCGGCCGCTATTTCCAGGTGGCGGGTCACGGCTCCGGCTGGGGTGGCACCGACGTCTCCGATCCGCTGGCCATCATCGACAGGATCAACCCGAAAACGGCCTGGCCGGGCATGCGCCTGCTGATGGTCTCAACCACCGGCGAGGATTCCGCCTGGTTCGTTCTCGACGAGGATCTCAAGCCGCAGCCGGCGGAAATGCCGGCGCCGATCCAGACCGTGGTCGACCGCATCGCCGAGAATTGCGAACCCGCTCTCTGTTCCATCCTCTTCATGGCCGGCGCCGGCGGTTCGCTGCGCGCCGGGGTGACGGAGAACCCGGTGCGGCTGACCAACAGCGTCAAGCAGTCGCTGACGCGGGTGACCTGCGGCGGCGCGCCGACCTATGTCTGGCCCGGCGGCGGCATCACGATCATGGTCGACGTCACCCGCATGCCGGATAATTCCTTCGGCTACGTGCCGACCCCGGCGCTGGTCGCCCCGATCGAGTTCACGCTCTCGCGGGAGGATTACGTGGCGCTGGGCGGCCATGCTGATCATATCGTTCCGCTGTCCCAGGCGCTCAGCCGCGACCGATTGCGGGTCGAGCCGAACCGTCCGGAGAATCCGTGGCCCGCGAAAAGGATCCTGAATTGAGCGGAGCCCCGCAGATCGCCCTGATGGCGGACGGCCGGCGGCTGCACCTGCAGCACGGCCCGATCGACATCATTGCGCGTGCGACGGGCCGGCCACCGTCGGTCGAGGCGGCCTATCGCGCCGCAGGGCAGAGGTTCGCGACAATTCTGGAGGAACTGGTCACCGAACTGCCACTGTTGCGCCGCCACGCAGATACCGGGACGTGGCCCGCGGGGATTGTTGCCCGGCGAATGCATGCGGCGGTTCTGCCCCATGCCCGCAACACCTTCGTGACGCCGATGGCGGCGGTCGCGGGATCGGTGGCGGAAGAGGTGATGGCGGCGATGCGGATGGCGGCGCCGGATCTCGGGAACATCTTCGTCAACAATGGCGGCGATATCGCGTTGCATCTCGGAGGCGTCGAGCACCTTGACGTCGGTCTCGTCGGCAATGCGGACAGCCCGGCCATCGATGCGCTGGTGCGGATCGATGCGTCTTCGCCGGTGCGGGGAATCGCAACATCCGGCTGGCGCGGCCGCTCGCAATCACTCGGCATCGCCGATTCCGTGACCGTGCTGGCGGCGAGCGCGGCGGAAGCCGATGTGGCAGCGACGCTGATCGCAAACCGGGTTAACATCGACCATCCGGCGGTTGTGCGTGCGCCGGCGGACAACCTGCGCGACGATACCGACCTCGGAGACAGGCTTGTCACGGTACATGTCGGCAGGATGGACAGGGACAGTGTTTCGGAAGCGCTCGACAGGGGGGAGGAGGCCGCGAACGCGATGATCGCCGGCGGTCTCGCTATCTCTGCCGGGTTGCTGCTCCAGGGCGAGAGCAGGATCGCCGGCGCCGTTGCGGCCGGCCAGCGGGCCGCCGCATGGGAGGCGGACGGGATTTCCACAACCCGTTTCATGACAGGGAGGACTGCATGAGTTTCGTGCACAATGCCTGGTATGTCGCTGCCTGGAGCAGCGAGATCGGTCGCGACCTGTCGCGCCGTGTGGTCGTCAACGAACCGATGGTGCTCTACCGCACCGAAGCGGGCGGGGTGGTGGCGCTGGAAGACCGTTGTCCGCACCGGTTCCTGCCGCTTTCCATGGGCCGGCTCAAGGGTGACGAGATCGAATGCGGTTATCACGGCCTGACCTTCGATTGCAGCGGCACATGCGTGCGCATTCCCGGACAGGAGCGCATCCCGCCCTCGGCCCGGGTACGTTCCTTCCCGGTGGTCGAGAACATGGGCATGGTCTGGGTCTGGACAGGCGACCCGGCGATCGCGGCGAAGACGCCGGTTTACGACCTGCCGCAATATCACGATCCGGCCTGGGGCGTGGCGCATGGCGATGCCCTCGAGGTCGATGCCAATTATCTCAGCCTTGCCGACAATCTCTGCGATCCCGCGCATGTCAGCTTCGTCCACGGATCGACGCTCGGCAGCGCGGCGGGCGAGGAAATACCGATCTATTCGAAACGCGAGGGAGACAAGGTGCTGACCTGGCGCTGGACGCTGGAGTCCGACCCGGTGCCGTTCTTCCAGACCTTCGGCAACTTCGAGGGCAAGGTCGACCGCTGGCAGTATTATCACCTCTACGCCCCCTCGACCGCGATCATCGATTTCGGCAGTGCGGATGCCGGGACCGGCGCGCCGGAGGGCAACCGGGATGACTGCATCCAGGTCTATTCCTGCCATTTCCTGACCCCGGTCGACGAGCGGACCACCATCGATTACTGGCTGCATGTCCGGAATTTCGATGCCGGGGATTCGTCGGTGGGAGAGCGGATAAGCGACGCCTTCAGGGTCGCCTTCGCCGAGGACAAGATCGTTCTGCAGGCGATCCAGAAGGAAGAGGAGAGATTGCCGGACCGCCGGTCGGTGCGCATCGCCATCGATGCCGGCGCCAACCGGCTGCACAAGCTGATAAGGGAGATGATCGACCGGGAAAGCGTCTCCGCCGCGGCGGAGTAGGCTGACCGGACGGGATCACGAGGGAGCTATCGTCCAACAACCCAGGGAGTGATGAGGGACATGGTTATGAAGAGAAGAACATTCATTGCGGCGGCAGGTGTCGCCGCCATGCTGACGCCGGCGCTGGCGTCGGGCGCCGATACGATCAAGATCGGCGATATCAACAGCTACAAGACGCTGCCGGCACATACGCTGCCCTACAAGGCCGGGGTCGATCTCGCCATCGAGCAGATCAACGCCGCGGGCGGGGTGCTCGGCAAGCAGCTGGAAATCATCTCGCGCGACGACCAGGGCAAGCCCGGCGAGGCCGTGAAGCTGGCCGAGGAACTGTTCGTGAAAGAAGGCGTGGCGTTGGTTTCCGGTTCGCTATTCTCGCATATCGGCCTCGCGCTGACCTCCTATGCGGGCCAGAAGAAGCGGCTCTACGTGGCGGCCGAACCACTGGCTGACTCGCTGGTCTGGGACCAGGGCAACCGCTACACCTTCCGGCTGCGTCCCTCGACCTACATGCAGGCCGCGATGCTGGCCGAGGTCGCGGCGAAGAACCCGGCGAAGAAGTGGGCGACCATCGCCCCGAACTACGCCTACGGCAAGGAAGCGGTCGCCGCTTTCAAGAAGGTGCTGATGTCGAAGCGGCCGGACGTGGAATTCGTCGGCGAGCAGTGGCCGGCGCTCTTCAAGATCGACGCCGGATCCGAAGCCCAGGCGCTGGAAGCCATGAAGCCGGATGCGATCTACAACGTCACCTTCGGCTCCGACCTCGCCAAGTTCGTTCGCGAAGGCGAAGTGCGCGGCCTGTTCAAGGACCGCTTGGTGATCGGCCTGCTGACCGGTGAGCCGGAATATCTGGATCCGCTGAAGGACGAGGCCCCGGTGGGCTGGGTCGTGACCGGTTATCCCTGGTACGACTTCAACACGCCGGCCCACAAGGCCTTCGTCGATGCCTACCAGGCGAAGTTCAACGACTATCCGCGCATCGGCTCGATCGTCGGCTACAACACCATGCTGGTGATTGCCAACGGCATCAAGACGGCGGGCTCGACGGATACCGAGAAGCTGGTCGATGCCCTGGAAGGTCTCGATACCGATTCGCCGTTCGGCAATATCCACATGCGCAAGATCGATCACCAGTCCACCATGGGCGCCTTCGTCGGCACCACGGCGCTGCGTGACGGCAAGGGTATCATGGTCGACTGGACCTACCTCGACGGTGCGGGCTACCTGCCCTCCGACGACGAGGTCAGGGCCATGCGGCCGGCTAACTGAGCCAACTCGAAAGCCGGCGGCTGTCCCTGAGCGGGGCAGCCGCCGGTTCAGGGTTTTTTCCGTCAACCGACTGACAGGGTTACGGTTCAAGTGGGATTTTATGTTGTCCAGTTCCTGACCGGTCTGGCCAATGCGGCGGCGCTTTTCCTCGTCGCTTCTGGCCTGTCGATCATCTTCGGCGTGACCCGGATCGTGAACTTCGCGCACGGCTCGTTCTACATGCTCGGCGCCTATGCCGGCTACACGATGATCAACCTGATCGGCGGATCGTTCCTCGGCTTCTGGGTGGCGATCCTGGCCGCCGCCCTGTTCGGCGGGCTCGTCGGCGTCATCGTGGAGCTGACCATCCTCCGCCGCGTCTACCAGGCGCCGGAACTGTTCCAGCTTATCGCGACCTTCGGGGTCATCCTGGTGATCCAGGACCTCACGCTGGTGACCTGGGGGTCGGAAGACCTGCTCGGCCCGCGCGCGCCGTTGCTCAAGGGGGCGGTCGATATCGGCGGCGCGTTGCTGCCGACATACGACATTGCGCTCATCCTGCTCAGCCCGCTGGTGCTCGGCGGGCTCTGGCTGCTGTTCAACCGAACACGCTGGGGGATTCTCGTACGCGCCGCGACCCAGGACCGGGAGATGGTCGGCGCGCTCGGCGTCAACCAGGCCTGGCTGTTCACCGGCGTCTTCTTCCTCGGCTCGGCTCTGGCGGCCCTCGGCGGTGCGGCGCAATTGCCGAAGGGCGGTGCGACGCTGATGATGGACTTCTCCATCCTCGCCGCGGTCTTCGTCGTCGTCGTTGTCGGTGGCATGGGGTCGATCGCCGGCGCTTTTCTCGCCGCTGTCCTGATCTCCGAACTCAACAGCTTCGGTATTCTCGTCTGGGCCGAAAGCACGCTGGTGATGATGTTCGCGGTGATGGCCATCGTGCTGATCTTCCGCCCCTACGGCCTGCTCGGCACGCCCGAGGACGGTACCAAGGGCGAGGCGGGACCGTTGGAGGCGCCTTACCGGCCGGCGCCGCCGCGCCTGAAGCTGCTGTTCGCGCTGGCGATCGCCCTCATCGCGGCGCTGCCGCTCGCCGGCGACGACTTCCTGCTGGTGCTGGCGACCGACATGCTGATCCTGTCGCTGTTCGCGGCCAGCCTGCATTTCCTGATGGGACCGGGGGGCATGGTCTCCTTCGGCCACGCCGCCTATTTCGGCGGTGGCGCCTATGGGGCGGCGCTGCTGGTGACCTATGCCGGTTCCTCCATGGAACTGGCGATCCTGCTGGCGCCGGTCTGTGCCGCGGCACTCGCCCTCGTCGTCGGCTGGTTCTGCGTGCGCCTGCGCGGCGTCTATTTCGCCATGCTGACGCTGGCCTTCGCGCAGGTCGGCTGGTCCGTCTCCTTCCAGTGGGCGGATGTGACGAATGGCGATGACGGCCTGCTTGGCATCTGGCCCTCCGAGTGGGCGAACGACGGGCTGGTGTTCTACTACCTCGTCGCGATGATCTCGGTCGGCGGCATCCTGTTCATCCGCCATGTGCTGTTCTCGAATTTCGGCTATGCGCTGCGGTCAGCCCGCGATTCGACCCAGCGCAGCGAGGCCATCGGGATCGACACCTCGCGCCAGCAATGGGCGGCTTTCGTCTTTGCCGGATCGATGGCGGGGCTGGCCGGCGCGCTCTACGTCTTTTCAAAGGGCAGTGTCTTTCCCGACCAGATGTCGATCCAGACCTCCTTCGACGCGCTGCTGATGGTGCTGCTGGGCGGTGTGCAGACACTGTCCGGACCGTTTGTCGGCGCGACGCTGTTCACCTGGCTGCATGACGTGCTGACCACTTTCGAATACTGGCGGCTGATCATCGGCGTGATCATCATCGCGCTCGTCGTCCTGTTCCCGCAGGGCGTCGCGGGCTCGCTGAAACGCTATATCGGCAAACCCTTCGGACTGGAGGAACGGTGGTGAGCGCGGAAACCGTGAACGCCCTCGAGGTGCGGGGGCTGGCCAAGAGCTTCGGCGGCGTGAAGGCCGTCGGCGGGGTCGATTTCGACGTGAAACGGGGCGAGTTGCTTGCCCTGATCGGGCCGAACGGCGCGGGCAAGACCACCGGCTTCAACATGTTGAATGGCCAGCTGCGGCCGAATGCCGGTTCGGTGAAGTTCGAGGGGCGCGAACTGGTCGGCATGAAACCGCGCCAGGTCTGGCGGCTCGGCGTCGGCCGGACCTTCCAGATCACCCAGACCTTCCAGACCATGACCGTGCGCGAGAACGTGCAGATGGCGCTGATCAGCCATCACCGCCAGATCATGCACCTGTTCCGTCGCGCGGCATCCTGCTTCCGGGAGGAGGCCGATGCGCTGCTCGATCGGGTCGGCATTGCCGAGCAGGCGGAGCGGCCCTGCGGCGTGCTGGCCTATGGCGACCTCAAGCGGGTCGAACTGGCCATCGCGCTCGCCAACGAGCCGCAATTGCTGCTGATGGACGAACCGACCGCCGGCATGGCGCCGAGGGAGCGAGTGGCGCTGATGAAGCTCACCCGTCAGATCGTCCTCGAGAAGGGGCTGAGTGTGCTGTTCACGGAACATGACATGGATATCGTCTTCGGCCAGGCCGACCGCATCATCGTGCTCAATCGCGGCGAACTGGTCGCCGAGGGCACGCCGTTGGAGGTCCGCGCCGACCCGCTGGTGCAGCAGGTCTATCTCGGCGCCGGCTCGACCTTCGGGCAGGAGGGCACCCATGCTTGAGGTGAGCGGGCTCAACGCCCATTACGGTCGGGCGCATATCCTGCACGATGTCGATTTCAACGTGGCAAGCGGACAGGTAGTGGCCTTGCTCGGCCGCAATGGCGCCGGCAAGTCGACAACCATGAAGGCGGTGGTCGGCCTGGTGCGGCCAACGTCGGGTATGGTGACATTCGACGGGGTGCCGGTTGCCGGAAAGCCACCCC
Source organism: Rhodospirillales bacterium (assembly GCA_040222645.1). Classification (GTDB taxonomy): domain Bacteria; phylum Pseudomonadota; class Alphaproteobacteria; order Rhodospirillales; family HT1-32; genus HT1-32. The sequence continues at coordinate 1,156 of JAVKCR010000044.1, read as the reverse complement.
ATGCCATCGTCAAGCTGGGGCTGGCCTACGTGCCCGAGGAACGGCGCATCTTCACCGATCTCACGGTAGCGGAGAATCTCGAGGTCGGCCGCCGGCCGCCGCGCGAGGGGGCGCCGACATGGACGCCTGAACGGCTGTTCGGGCTGTTTCCCAATCTCGGCGAGATGCGTGACCGGCCGGGCGGGCGGATGTCCGGCGGCGAGCAGCAGATGCTGACCATCGCCCGCTCGCTGATGGGCAACCCGACCTTCGTGTTGCTCGACGAGCCCTCGGAAGGTCTCGCCCCGATCATCGTCGAGCAGATGGCGAACACCATCCGCGAGCTGAAGAGCAAGGGGCTGACGGTGCTGATATCCGAACAGAACCTGCATTTCGCCCGGCTTGTGGCGGATCGCGCGATCATCATCGAGAAGGGCGAGATCCGCTACACGGGTACTATGGACGAACTGGCGGCGGACGACGAAATCCGCGCCGCCTATCTCACGGTGTAACATGGCGAATGCGAACGAAATCGTCGTCGGCGTCGATGTTGGTGGAACCTTCACCGACCTCATCGTGCTCGACGGGACGTCCGGCGAGGTCCGGGTGGCCAAGGTGCCGACGACGGTCGAGAACCAGGCCTATGGCGTGATGGCGGCGATTGCCGCCAGCGAGGTCAACCTGGCGGAAACCGGCAGCATCGTGCATGGCACGACCACCACCACCAACGCGGTGCTGGAGAACAAGGTCGCGAAGGCCGGACTGATCACGACAAGAGGCTTCCGTGACGTGCTGGAACTCGGCCGGCGCACGCGCCCGAAACCCTACGGCCTGATCGGCTCGTTCCAGCCCGTTATCCCGCGCGAACTCCGCCTCGAAGTGCCTGAGCGGATGGATGCCGGCGGCAACGTCATCACCCCGCTCGACGAGGCGGCGGTGATCGAGGCGATGCGGGAATTGCAGGCGGCGGGCTGCGAGGCGCTGGTGGTGCATTTCCTCCATGCCTATCGCAACCCGGCTCACGAACTGCGCGTCGTCGAACTGGCGAAGGAGCACTGGTCCAACGGCTATGTCACCGCGGGTCACATGATTCTCTCGGAATACCGGGAATACGAACGCGGGGTAACGGCGGCGGTGAACGCGGTCGTGCAGCCGGTGCTGCACCGCTATATCGACC
>JAVKCR010000043.1:0-7789 GCA_040222645.1 Rhodospirillales bacterium | reverse complement strand
CAGCTACCTGATCACCGGCGACGAGGAAGGCCCCTCGGTCAACGGCACGGTGAAGCTGCTGGAATGGGCAAAGGCGCGCGGCGAGGTGTTCGACCTCTGCGTGGTCGGCGAGCCGACCAACCCGAACGAGCTGGGCGAGATGATCAAGATCGGCCGGCGCGGCTCGATGAACGGCTACATCACCGTGCATGGCGTCCAATGTCACATCGCCTACCCGCATCACGGCGACAATCCGATCACCCGGCTGGTGAAGATGCTGGATTCGCTGATCTCGGAACCGCTGGACCACGGCAACGACCATTTCGACCCGTCGAGCCTGCAGATTTCCTCGGTCGATGTCGGCAACACCGCGACCAACATCATCCCGGCCCGGGCGAACGCGATCTTCAACATCCGCTTCAACGACATGCATTCCTCGAAGAGCCTGACCGACTGGTGCCGGGCGAAGTTCGATGAGATCGGCGGCAGGTACGATTTCCGCGTCGAGGTCTCCGGCGAGAGCTTCATCACCCCGCCGGGCGAACTGAGCGAGCTGATGTCGGCGGCGGTGGAGGATGTGCTTGGCCGCCGGCCGGCGCTCTCGACCACCGGCGGCACCTCGGACGCGCGTTTCATCTGCCACTATTGCCCGGTCGCCGAATTCGGCATGATCGGCCAGACCATGCACAAGGTGAACGAACAGGCGGCGGTTGCCGATATCGAGGCCCTGACGACGATCTACCGCAGGATGCTCGACCGGTATTTCAGGCAATGATCATCACCCTGCCGGAGGTGACGCGGGCGATCTACGGCGCCTTCCGGCTGCTGCGCCTGGACCGTTCCGGATATTCGCTGCTCGATGACAGCGATCGCGGTTTCGCGATGTCCTTCTGGTCGGCGATCTTCGTGCTGCCGGGCTATTTCGTGCTCGGGCATTTCGCACCGGAGATGGAATCAGGCGCAACCTCGCCGGCCCGGCAGATCACGGTGGATGTGCTGCACTACATCGTCGGCTGGACCGCCTATCCGGTGGCGATGTACTTCATCGCGGCCCATCTCGGGCGGCTGGACCGCTATCGTCTCTATGTCGTCGCCTACAACTGGGCGGTCGTGCCGCAGGTGTTCGCGCTGACGACGGCGGCGATGCTGGTGCGCTCGGGCCTGCTGCCGCCGGATGCGGGCAGCTTCGTCAGCCTGGTGCTGACCTTCGGCATCCTGTTCTGGATCGGCTTCCTCGCGCGCACCGCCCTCGATGTGCCGCTGCCGATGGCGGCGGGTATCGTCGGTTTCGACATCCTGCTGACCATCTCGCTGGAACAGCTTCGCCAGATGATGATCTGAGGCCCGATGCCTCAGTCCTGCAGCCAGTAGCGCATCACCGCGGTGACCGCCTCCGGCTGTTCCATGGTGGAGAGATGGCCGCAATTCTCGACCACCACCAGTTTCGAGCCCGTGATGCCGGCGGCCATTTCCTCGTGCAGGTCGACGCCGGTCAGGGCGTCCTGCCGGCCGCAGAGCACCAGCGTCGGGCAGGTGATCTTCGCGAGATCGGGCAGCCCGTCCGGGCGGTTCATGATCGCGGTCTGCTGCTGGAAGAAGGCGTCGCGGCCGACATTCTCCGACATCTGCATGACCTTCGAGGTCAGCGCGTCGTCCTCCAGCCGGTCGGGATGCAGCAGGAGAGGCAGGAGCTTGGGCGTGACCCCCTTGAACTTGCCGGTCTTGGCCAGCGAGATCAGGCCGCGCCGGCGGCGGGTCTGTTCCTCGGAATCCGCCCGCGCCGATGTGTCGAGCAAAGCGAGGCGCGTCACCCGATCCCCGGCCTGGCGCATCACCTCCTGCGCGCAATAGCCGCCCATCGAGAGCCCGGCGAGGGCAAATTTCTCCGGCATCCCACTGATGGCGGATGCCGCCATGTCGACGACCGAATCATGCCTTGTCAGGTCGGCGACGGTGATGTCGCAGATATCCGACAGATGTTCCGTCTGATGCGCCCAGAGCAGCGGATCGCACAACAGGCCGGGCAGCAGCAGGAGCGGGATCTTTTCGGTCATTTGATCAGCTTCGATATCGTTTTGAATTCCGGTGTGCCGGCATGGTGCAGCCATTCGAAAACGGCCATCTCCGTCGTCACCATGCCGATGCCGGCCTGCGCGAGGCGGCGGTGGGCGGCATCGCGGTTGGCGGAGCGGCGTGACGAGGTGGCGTCACCCGCGACGAAAACGTCGTAGCCGTCGCGTCGCAGCCCGAGCGCGGTCTGCAGCACGCAGACATGCGCCTCGATGCCGCAGACGACGATTTGGCGCCGCCGGACGCTGCGCAGGGCGGCGGCTATCTCCTCGTCATCGGCGCAGGAAAAGGCCAGTTTCGGCAGGATTTCCGCGGGCGAGGCGAGATTGTGCAGGGCCTCGACCGTGGGGCCGAGACCTTTCGGGTATTGTTCCGAGACCAGCACGGGCAGGCCGAGTTCGCGGGCGGATTGCATCAGGATGGCGCAGTTCCCGACGACTTCTTCCGGGTCCGTCATGACTGGCAGCAACCGTTCCTGGACATCGACAACCAGCAGCTGGCTGTCTTCCCTGTTCATCAGCATGGCGTCTCCCCACCGGTTCTGGCGGGAGCCTATCGCGCACGGCCACGGGGTGCCAGCCCCGTCCCCGGCTTCGCGATTGTTGACTTGAGCGCACAGCGTCATATAGTCCGCGCAATTCCTCGCCGGGAAACAGCCCGGTGACATAGCCGAGAGACATGCATGGCGTTTGACGATCTCGGCCTCAGCGACGCCCTCCTGAATGCAGTCCGCGATGCGGGCTATACGGAACCCACGCCGATCCAGGCACAGGCAATTCCGGTCGTTCTGATGGGGCGTGACGTACTGGGGTGCGCACAGACCGGCACGGGTAAGACCGCTTCCTTTACCCTGCCGATGATTGAAATTCTCGCGAGCGGCCGGGCGCGTGCCCGCATGCCGCGCTCGCTGATCCTGACCCCGACGCGTGAAATCGCGCAGCAGGTCGCCGAGAATTTCGACAAGTACGGCAAGAACCACAACCTCAACAAGGCCCTGTTGATCGGTGGCGTCAGCTTCGACGACCAGCAGCGCGTGATCGAGCGCGGCGCGGACGTGCTGATTGCCACGCCGGGCCGCCTGCTTGACCAGTTCGAGCGTGGCAGCCTGCTGCTTTCCGACATCAAGATTCTCGTCATCGACGAGGCGGACCGGATGCTCGACATGGGTTTCATCCCGGATGTCGAACGCATCGTCTCGCTGATCCCGAAGATCCGCCAGACCCTGTTCTTCTCCGCCACCATGGCGACGGACATCCGCAAGCTCGCCGCCAAGTTCCTGATGAACCCGAAGGAAATCTCGGTGGCGCCGCCGGCCAGCGCCGCCGAAACCGTGACCGAGGGTGTTGTCAGCGTCGACGAGAAGCTCAAGCGCGACGCGCTGCGGGCTTTGATCGCCACCGAGGAAGTCAAGAACGCGCTGATCTTCTGCAACCGCAAGCGCGACATCGCGGCGCTCGAAGCCTCGCTGAAGCGGCACGGGCTGGATGCGGGGGCCCTGCATGGCGACATGTCGCAGCCGGCCCGCATGGAAACGCTGGCGCGGTTCAAGAACAACGAGATCAGGCTGCTGGTCTGTTCCGATGTCGCCGCCCGCGGGCTCGATATCTCGGCGCTGAGCCACGTGTTCAATTTCGACGTGCCGATCAATTCCGAGGATTACATCCACCGTATCGGCCGCACAGGCCGCGCCGGCCGGGAAGGCCGGGCGTTCACGGTGGCCACGCCCGACGATTCCCGGGCCCTCGCCTCCATCGAGAAGCTGATGGGCAAGCCCATCCCGCGCATCGAGGCCGAAGGCATAAACACGGCGGAACTTGGTGATCCGGAAGACGGCGGACGCCGCCGGGGTCGCCGTGGCAGCAAGCCGTCAGCGTCGGCTAAGAAGGATTCCCCGTCGCCGGCCCGGTCCCGGTCGCGCAAGAAGGCGGAAGACGCCCCGGAGAAGGCCGACACGGTGCCGGCAGAGGTTGCCGAGAAACCGGTGGTCGATCAGCCCGTGGCCGAGAAGCCCGCACCGGAGACCGCCAAGGATGAATCCACCAAGGGTGAATCCGCCAAGGGCGAGAGTTCCAAGGCGAAGCCGGCCCGCAAGAAGGCGGCCCCGCGCAAGTCTTCCGCCAACAAGGATGACGGCGACGATTCCTCCGATACTGTTGGCCTCGGCGATCACATGCCCGCATTCCTGATGCGTCCGGTACGCCGATAGGCTAGGCTCCCGCCACGACGCTTACCGGGGAGAATGAGATGAAAACCATCTTCGTCCAGATCAAGTGCCAGCTTGGCCGCGCCTACGAGGTGGCCGATGCCTGTGTCCAGGATGTCGAGCAGGTCTCGGAAGTCCATTCCACCTCCGGCCAGTACGACCTGATGATCAAGTGCTACCTCGACGAGGATGCCGATATCGGCCATTTCGTTACCGAGAGCATCCAGACGCTGCCCGGCGTGAAGGACACCTTCACCCTCATCGCCTTCAAGGCGTTCTCCTGAATACAACGCCTCGTCCTGAACTCGTTTCAGGACCCCGCGAGACTTGCCTGTGTTTCCAGGGACAGGCTCAGTCAATAGCCTCGATGCCCTGAAACGCGTTCAGGGCGAGGAAGAAGGCGCGGCCCCCATCGCCCGCATTCGTTGACTTTCGGCACCATTAAACCGATACTCTCCGCCCTTGGATGGCGCGGCCCTTGGGCCGCGCCATTCGGTTTTCATTCTTGAAGAGGAGAGTTTGCTGTGTCGTCTGCCGTGATGCCGACCTATGCGCGGTTCGATCTTGAGTTCGACCGGGGTGAAGGCTGCCATCTGTTCACGGTCGACGGGCGACGATTCCTCGACTTCAACTCGGGCATCGCGGTCAGCGCGCTCGGTCATGCCCATCCGCATCTCGTGAAGGTGGTGCAGGAGCAGGCGGCCAAGCTGTGGCACGTCTCCAACCTCTACCGCATCCCCGACCAGGAGCGGCTGGCCGAAAGGCTGGTGGCCAATTCCTTCGCCGATTATGCCTTCTTCTGCAATTCCGGCGCGGAAGCGCTGGAAGCCGGCATCAAGATGGCGCGGAAGCATTTCTACGAGAAGGGCGAGACCGAGAAATACCGGGTCATCACCTGCAACGATTCCTTCCATGGCCGGACGCTGGCGACGATTTCCGCCGGCGGCTCTGCGAAGGTCCGCAAGGGATTCGACCCGCTCGTCGACGCCTTCGACCATGTGCCGTTCGGCAACATGAACGAGCTGCGCAACGCCATCACGCCGCAGACCGCCGCCATCCTGGTCGAGCCGATCCAGGGCGAAGGGGGTATCCATGTCGGTACGCTCGACTATCTCCGCGCCCTGCGCGAAACCGCCGACGAGTACGGCCTGCTGCTGCATTACGACGAAGTGCAGTGCGGCATCGGCCGGACCGGCAAGCTGTTCGCCTATGAATGGGCGGAAAAGGCGGCGCCTGACATCATCTCGCTGGCCAAGGGCCTCGGCGGCGGGTTCCCGGTCGGTGCCTGCCTGGCCACCAGGGAAGCGGCCTCCGGCTTCACCCCGGGCGCGCATGGCACCACCTTCGGCGGCAACCCGCTCGCCATGGCGGCGGCCAACGCGGTCCTCGACGTGATCCTGGGCGAGGGCTTCCTCGATCATGTGGACCGCACCGGCCGCGACCTCTGGAACCGGCTGGTCGATTTGCAGAAGCGCTATCCGGAAGTGATCGCCGAAGTGCGTGGCGCGGGCCTGATGATCGGCCTGAAATGCGCCGTCGATTCCGGCCGGTTCGTCGCGGCCCTGATGGACAACAACATGCTGACCGTCGGCGCCGCCGACAATGTCGTGCGCCTTTTGCCGCCGCTGATCATCGGCGAGGCGGAAGTCGCCGAGGCCATGGCCGCGCTCGAAGCCGCCTGCCAGAGCCTGAAGGCGGAGGCCGCGGCATGACGGCAGACAAGCATTTCCTCGATCTCGACAATTTCGAGGAGGCCGAGTTACGGCGGATGCTGGATTTGGCGGTCTCGTTCAAGTCGGGTACCGCCGACAATCCGAAGCCGCTGGCCGGCAAGACGCTGGCGCTGATTTTCGAGAAGCCGTCGACGCGCACCCGCGTGTCGTTCGATGTCGGCATGCGTCAGCTCGGCGGTGACGTGGTCGTGCTGTCGCCGGCGGAAACCCAGCTTGGCCGCGGCGAGACCGTGGCGGATACCGCCCGCGTGCTGTCGCGCTACGTCGATGCGATCATGATCCGCACCGACAAGGAATCGAAGCTCCGCGAACTGGCGGAATACGCCACCGTGCCGGTGATTAACGGGCTGACGGACCGCACCCATCCCTGCCAGTTGATGGCCGACGTGATGACTTTCGAGGAACATCGCGGCCCTATCGCCGGCAAGTCGATCGCCTGGGTCGGCGACGGCAACAACATGGCGACCAGCTGGATTCACGCCGCGGTGAAGTTCCGCTTCGAGCTTCGCATGGCCTGTCCGGCGGAACTCAGCCCGCCGAAGGACGTTCTCGACTGGGCAGAGGCGCACCAGGGGCGGATTTCGGTCTCCACCGATCCGCGCGATGCCCTCGACAATGTCGATTGCGTGGTGACGGACACATGGGTTTCGATGGGTGACCGCGATGCGGCGATCCGGCACGATCTGCTCGGGCCGTACCAGATAGACCGGGCGAAGATGGATATGGCGAAGAAAGACGCCATATTCATGCATTGCCTGCCGGCCCATCGCGAGGAAGAGGTGACCGCCGACGTGATCGACGGCCCGAATTCCGTGATCTGGGACGAGGCGGAAAACCGTATGCATGCGCAGAAGGGAATCCTGGCCTGGTGTCTGAGCTGAATGCGGGCGACGACGCGATCCGCATAACCCCGCCGTCGGGCGAGGATTGCGTCCGTCCATTCGTGATCGAGGCAGGCAATGTTCGCGGGCGCATCGTCCGGCTGAACACTTCCCTGCACAAGGTACTGGCCCGGCATGACTATCCGGAACCGGTGTCGCGCCTGCTCGGCGAGACGCTGGTGCTGTCGGTCATGCTGGCGTCGGCGCTGAAATATGACGGCAAGTTCATCCTGCAGACCAAGAGCGACGGCCCGGTCTCGATGATCGTCGCCGACGTCACCAGCGACGGAGAGGTCCGCGGCTATGCCCGCTTCGACGAGGCGGCGCTGGCGGAACTCGACCCGGCGGCGATGGCGCTGGCGCCGGTGCCGTCGCTGATGGGCAAGGGTTATCTCGCCTTCACCGTCGACCAGGGCCCGTCGAGCGAGCTTTACCAGGGCATCGTGCCGCTGGAGGGCGTGAACCTGTCCGAATGCGTGCTCGATTACTTCAGCCGGTCGGAGCAGATCGAGACGATCACCGAGATCAGCGTCGGCCGCAGCCCGTTCGGGGAATGGATCGGCTGCGGCATGATGCTGCAGCGGTTGCCGGACGAGACCCTGCCCGCAGGGGTGACGATCGAGGAGACGGAAGACGACTGGCGCCGCCACAAGCTGCTGGTCGAAAGCCTGAAGCCGGAAGAGCTGCTCGACCTGCGGCTCAACGGCATCGATTTGATCTGGCGGCTGTTCAACGAGGACCAGGTGCGCGTCGCCGAGGAACGACAGATCGTCGCCCGGTCGGAATGCTGCCGCAATCGCCTGCTATCCGCCATGCAGTCCTTCGCCCGCGAGGAGATTGACGACATGATGGAAGACGGCCGGATCGAGGTGACCTGCGAATTCTGCCGGGCGGAGTTCATCTTCACGCCGACCGATTTCGAC
>JAVKCR010000042.1:0-6267 GCA_040222645.1 Rhodospirillales bacterium | reverse complement strand
TCGCCATGTCCTTGGTGTGGATGCCGCAGGAATGGCCCGCGCCCTTGTATTTCAGGATTTCCTCGACCTTGGCCACCGCCGCGTCGAAATCCTTCACCTTGTAGACGGTAAGCACCAGCGAGAGCTTCTCGTCGGAGAGCGGGTAGTCGTCGCCGACGCCAGTTTCCATGGCCATGAAGAATTTCGAGGCCTTCGCCTCTTCCGGCAGCCCGAAGGCTTCGGCGAGGACCGGGGCATCCTTGGCGATGATGTGACGGTTGAGATGGCCGTCGACCCAGAGCGTGTCGATGATCCGCTGGCGCTCGAGGTCGTTGGCCATGTAGCCGTCGGCACGTTTCAGCGCCGCGATGGCGTCGTCGAAAGCGTCCTCGACAATGACCAGGGAGTTCTCCGAGGAACAGGAGGTCGAATTGTCGAAGGTCTTGGAGGCGCAGATCTTTTCCGCCGCGTCGTCGTAATCGGCGCCGGCATCGATGATCACCGGCACGTTGCCCGCCCCGACGCCGATGGCCGGTGTGCCGCTGGAATAGGCCTGGCGGACGTTGTTCTGACTGCCGGTGCAGACGATCAGGTCGACCTGGCGCATCAGTTCGTGGGTCAGCGCCTTGTTGACCGGCGCCGGCAACACCTGGACGAGATCCGGATCGAAGCCCGCCTTCACCAGTTCTTCGCGCATCAAATCGACCGTGCGCGTTGTGGTGACGAGACCGGCCGGCGACGGCGCGATGACGACCGCGTTGCCGCCCTTGACCGCCATCATCGCCTTGTTGACCGGGGTCGCTGCCGGGTTGGTGGAGGGGCAGATGGCGGCGACGATGCCGACCGGCTTGCCGTACTTCACCAGGCCGCGGGCCGGGTCTTCCTCGATGATGCCGACGGTCTTTGCGCGCATCAGGTCGCGCAGGGCACCGAACGTCTTGCGGGTGTTCTTGATGATCTTGCTCTCGACATTGCCGAGACCGGTATCCTTGACCGCCATCTCGGCAAGCGCGCGGGCGTTCTCCGGCTTGTAGATCGACCAGGCGAGCGCGGTGACCGCCTCGTCCACCCGCTCCTGGCTCGCGCCGCGCAGGCTCTCCATCGCCTTGCGGCCGCGCTGCATCAGGCCGGTGATGATCGGAACCACGTCGATCTCGGGCTTGTTCGACTGCGCAGGCTGCGCCATCGTTTCCTCCATGGGTTTGTTTTGTGGGCCGGAGAATACCAAAGCGCCTTGTATCAAAAAAGCGCATAAAGCTGATTGGTGTCGTGAAGAAAACTGAAGTTCAGGATCTTGCCTGACGGTATCCGAGACGTTCCATGCAGTGGCGCACAAGTTCGTCCTGCCGCTTGCGGGCGTCAACCCGTTCGAATCCGCCGACAAGGCCACTGGACCGGCGCTCTTCAGCGGCTGAACCCGTATGCACCCGTGCATCGCGGTCGATCTCGCGACGGGCATAGCTCTGGCATCCCGAGAGGTCGCGTCCCCATTCGCTGTTCGGTTTTGATGGATGTTTCCAAAGCCCGGGATCGGTTCTGCTTGTACATCCAGCCAAGACTAGGACTGAAATGCCGAGCAGACAGAACCAACAATATCTTTTCAAGACGCACCTCTCGTTTCACACAACCTTGTCGTCAGGGGCATTTTTCAAATATTAACCTCATTCGACTGCAATCAACATCATGATTCTCTTTCGGAAACTGGGAAGCCGGCTTTCCGAGTCGATAGCAATCCGTATGCCCGCTTACCAAGGAAAACCGCCCGGATGTCGCCTGCAAGACCACGATTCTCCCGTTTTCCCGACAACATGGGCAATACTTTCATCGCGAGTTTGACGCAATTTGCCGCGCGACTTAGATTAACCGTAACGGGAAACCGGTCCTCGGGCCGGGTGAAAAGGGTACGGACAGAGAGCTCAGTGCGAAGCACAATCAAATCCGGATTGGTCGGGGCGGCTGTCATCGCCGGTATCTTCTGCGCGCCTGCAACGCGCGCGGAGACGCTGGAGGAGGCTCTGAGTTTTCTGCTTTTGAACCACCCGCAGATCCGCGCCGGCAAGAACACCGTGGCGTCAACGGACGAGGGCATCAACGTCGCCCGGGCCGGCTACCTGCCGATCATCTCGATGTCGGCCGATACCGGTTACGAATATATCGACAATCCGGCGCGCCGGGCTGTGAAGGAAGATCACAGCCAGTATCGCCGGGGACGTGAATCCGCCAATCTGAACATCACCCAGAACCTGTTCAACGGCTTTGCTACGGAGGCCAATACCGAAACCGCCCGCCTCAGCAAGGAAGCGGCAATCCACAATCTCAATCTGACCCGCCAGCTCGTGTCGTTCGAAGGGATATCCACTTATCTGGATGTCCTGCGGCAGCAACGCCTGATCGACCTGTCGCACCAGAACGAGGACAACGTCCAAACCCAGCTCGAACTTGAGGACGAGCGGGTCCAGCAGGGCGCCGGGATCGCGGTTGAAGTGCTGCAGGCGAAATCGCGTCTGCAGGTGGCGAAGGAACGCCGGGTTGCATTCGAGGGCGCGGCGAAGGATTCCTTCACCCGTTACAATCAGGTGTTCCAGCGTTTCCCGGAAACGGCCGCCATGTCCGACCCGCGGCCGCCCATCGACTTCCTGCCGCAATCGGTTGAAGAAGCCGTCAACGTGGCGCTGCGTGAAAACCCTGCTGTCGGCGGCGCGATCGTCGTTACCGACCAGGCGTCGACTGCCCGCAAGTCGGCGAGAGCCGCCTTCTTCCCGACAGTGGACCTCGTGCTCGATGCAAACTGGGAACGGCATGTGAATGCCACGGTCGGCACCCGTCTCGACTATTCGATGCTGCTGCAGGCCACATGGACGCTCTATGAAGGCGGCGCCACCCGGGCGGCCGTCGCTCAATCCGCTTTCGACTACGCGGCGCGCAGGGCCAGCGAAATGAACGTCAACCGGCAGGTGGAACAGTCGGTTCGCCTCGCCTGGCAGGCGCTGGAGACATCCCGGGAGCGCCTGGTGCTGCTCGAGAATGCGGTGAATATCGCGACGGAAGTCTACCGGGCCCGCCAGGAACTCGAACAGGCCGGCAAGGAAACCGGGCTGGTCGTGCTCGATTCGGCGCGCGAGATCTTCAATGCCCAGATCAACCTGGTTAGCGCGTCCTACGACATGCGCACCGCGGTCTACCAGGTGCTCCTGTCGATGGGCAGGCTCGACCGCGCTTCCCTGAACATCGTCACCGGCGAGGAATGACCGGCCCTATCTGAAGCCGGTACGCCTCAGGTCAGGAACAACCCGATACAGCTGTCGTTCATGACGCGTCCATCCATCAAGGAGACGTGAGATGACGAATCTGAAAGAAGCACTGCTCGCCACCCTGTTGCTGGTGGCTCCGGCCGCTCTCCTCTCCGCCTGTGACGGTGACCAGGGGAACGACGTGGTCGAGAGCGCCAAGGAACTCTTCAACGACGCCGGCCGCGCCGTTGAAGACGCAACGGACTGAGGGAGGCTGACATGTTTGGTTGGGCCCTGATATTTCTGGTCGTCGCTATCGTCGCGGGGCTGTTCGGCTTCGGCGGGATCGCCGCGATCTCGATCGATTTCGCCCAGGTCCTGTTCGTCATCGCGATCGTGCTGTTCCTGGTGACGGCGATCGCCGGACTGATCCACCGAAGGCGTTGACGATATCCCATACGGAATCACAGAAAAGGCGCTTCGGTAGTATTCCGAAGCGCCTTTTTTACGTAGCCGGCGATGGAAGGCCTATTTCGACGTGGCGACGTAGACGCCATTCCAGTCGGCGCCCGGCGGGTTCGCCTCGAATTCGTCTATGCGTTCGTCCATCAGGTCGTAGAAGCCATCGATGAACAGGTCCTCGCGAAGCGTCCGGCATTCCTTGACCAGGGCGCGCGCCTCGTCCCATTTCTGGGTACGGTAGGCGGTGATCATCGCATCATGGCACGTCTTCAGTTTCTGGAACCATTCGCTCTCGGCGTCTTCAGGCCGTCCCATCAGCCCGAAGATGCGGACGGCTTCCGTCTTGCCCTTCACCTGGATCAGGTCGAGTTCGAGGATGGCGTAGTCCCGGGCGCCGTTGGCCGTCTCCTCGCCGATGACGATGTGAACGCCGTAGGTTTTCGACTGGCCTTCGAGGCGGGAGGCCGTGTTCACCGTGTCGCCGAGCACCGAATAATCGAATCGCTGTTCTGACCCCATGTTGCCGACACAGGCGATACCGGAATTGAGGCCGATACCGACATTGAGCGGCACATGCTTGCGCCCCTCCTCCTCGGCCCAGAGGCGCAGTTCCTCGTTCAGCGGGTTGAGGCGCTCCATCATGGTCAGCGCACTGTCGCAGGCATTGTGTGCGTGCTCCGGGTCGTCGAGCGGGGCGTTCCAGAACGCCATGATGCAGTCGCCCATATACTTGTCGATGGTACCCTCGCGCTCGACGATGATATCGGTCATCGGCGTCAGGAACCGGTTGATGAGCTGGGTCAGGCCCTCCGCGGTGAACTGTTCGGAAACCGTGGTGAAGCCGCGCACGTCGCAGAACAGCAGCGTCATGTCGCGCATTTCGCCGCCGAGCTTCAGCTTGTCCGGGTTCTTCGCCAGTTCCTCAACCAGTTTCGGCGACATGTAGCGGCTGAACTGGCCACGGACGAGGCGGCGTTGCGCCTCTTCCCGCGCATAGGAGGCATAGGTCAGGTAGAGATAGAGGACAATGGCCGTCAATGCCGGATACACCGGCCCGAACAGCTTGAGTTCCTGGGAGAAGTAGTACCACGAGCCGGCAAACAATGTGCCGATGACGACCGCGAGCAGGACAAGGGTCCAGCGCGCCCCGATGATCGGCACGAGAATGATCAGGGCAATGCCGACCACCAGGATGAAGGTGGTCTCCGCCCCTTCGGCGTTGATCGGACGCTCCAGCATTTGAGGCACGCCATAGCCATGGGTGCTGATGATCGATTCGATGACGTTGGTATGGACCTCAACCCCCGGCAGGGACTCTTCGACCGGCGTGGTCTTGATATCGAGCAGACCCGTGGCAGAAGTGCCGATAATGGCGATCTTTCCGGCGAGCTTCGCGGGATCTGCCGTCTTGTTGATGACATCGTAGGCCGAAACGTACTTCTCACGATCGTATTCGGAGTAGTAGACAAACAACCGGCCATTGATATCTGTGGGAATCCTGAAGGCGCGTCCAACCTGAAGAGCTTCGATGCCTCCCAATTGCTGATTAACATTGAGCAACATGGTTTTCTGCCCGGTTGCGACCCGGAGAATTTCCATTGAGAGCGCCGAATAGAAGCTGCCATCGACATTTACGGCGAGAGGTATGCGGCGAATCAGGCCATCCTGTTCCGGATTGACCGAGAATACACCGTGTCCGGCCGCGGCGCTGTCAAGCACATCGACGTTTCGCGTCAGATCCTCGAAGCGGTTCAGATAGGGCTCCGCATTGCCGCCACGCGTCGCGAATGAAGGCTTCTTGCCGGTATAGTTGGAGCGCCTCTCGACCTTGTATCCAAGGCCGCCCTGCCCGACGATCGTCGGGATCTTCGAAATTGCCTCAGCGAGAATCTGGTCGTTTGACGGGAGGTTGTAGAGCGATTGAATCTGGGTCTGGTCAACGTTTGCACCGCTCGCTTCGATATTCGCGATCAGCGTATCGGCAATGTTCGACGGATTGAGACGGTCGGGTTCGGCGAACACGATATCGAACGCCACGACACCGACACCGTATTCCCTCAGCGAATCGATCAGCTTGGCGACCGTCGTTCGGGCCCAGGGCCACTGTCCGATCTCGAACAGGCTCTTCTCGTCGATGTCGATGATGACCGCCGGCCGCTGTTCGGGGACGATGCGGGGCTTGATGTTCTGGTAGATGTCGAACGTCTTGAGGCGCATCAGCTCGATCGGCGCCGGGTCGTAGACGCGGAGGACCAGCATGAGCACCAGCAGCAACAGGGCGATACCCCGGCCGCCACCGAACCAGTCGCCCCAGCGGAAGGTAAACCGGCGACGCTTGGGCTTCGGCTTTTCCGGCTTGCTCTGCTTTGATTCGGTAGCCGCGGGCTTCACGGCCGCGTCGTCGTTCGAAGATGTCGTGACGTTCATGTTGCCCCCCAGGCATCGCGCCAGGCCAGCATACACCGACAGGCCCCGAGCACAAAGCCGAGCATCAGCGCCGAGGCGGCCATGTGACGGCGGTCACTGCTTCACGGACTCAGGCGTGGGAGGTAAGAGTGCCGGGATGAGTGTCCCGCCGGTTGACGGTAGTGTTAAG
>JAVKCR010000041.1:0-9125 GCA_040222645.1 Rhodospirillales bacterium | reverse complement strand
AGAAAGCGGGGATGAAGGTGCTCGGCGTCGACCCGGCGCGCGCCATCGCCGCCGACGCCACCGCGCGCGGCATCGAGACCCTGAACGACTTCTTCACGGCGGATCTCGCCCGGAAGATCCGGGACGAGCGCGGCCCGGCTCATGTCATCACCGCAAACAACGTTTTCGCCCATGCCGACGATCTCGGCGGCATCGCCGACGGCATCGCGGCGCTGCTGCACGATGACGGCGTCTTCGCGTTCGAGGTTTCCTACCTGCTCGACGTCTATGAAGGCACCCTGTTCGACACGATCTACCACGAGCATGTCGCCTACCATACGGTCGCCCCACTCATCGGCTTCTTCCACCGCCACGGGCTTGAACTGGTCGCGGCAGAACGGATCGGCACCCACGGCGGATCGCTGCGCGGCTACGTCCGCAAGCCCGGGCGCTTCCCCGTCGAGAACAGCGTCGGCGAACTGATCGCGCTGGAGAAAGCCGCCGGGCTCGACGATCCGGAGACGTTGAAGGCGTTCGGCGCGAAGATCGAGGCCGTCGGCGCGGAGTTGCGCCGGATCATCAGCGACGCCCGCGCGCAGGGCCGCCGGATCGCCGCATTCGGCGCGCCGGCAAAGGCGACGACGCTGATGTACCAGTTCGGACTGGAACCGGCAGACATCGAGTTCATCATCGACGATTCACCCCTCAAGCAGGGGCTCTACAGCCCCGGCAAGCACATCCCGGTGCTGCCGGCGAGCGCGATCGCCGAGAAGAAGCCGGACGACCTCGTCCTGCTGGCCTGGAACTTCGCGGATTCGATCATGGACAAGCACCGGGCTTTCTGTGATGAAGGCGGCAGATTCATCATCCCCCTCCCCACAATACGCATCGTCTGACATATGGCCGACTTCTATCTCGACAGCGACATCGACGAAATCATCCGTCTGCTCGGCCCCGTCGCCGACGATTTCTCCGGCAAGACCATCGTGATGAGCGGGGCGCGCGGATTTCTCGGGCGCTATTTCACCGCCGTCTTCGTGCGGATGAACGAGACCCGGCTCGCGGAACCCTGCAAGCTGGTGGCGCTCGACAACCTGATAACCGCCGGCGGCGCGGGCGACCTGCCGGAAACCCCGAACGTCGAGTTCCGCCGCCATGACGTGATCCAGCCATTCGACTATGACGGCCCGGTCGATTTCATCATCCAGGCCGCCGGCATCGCCAGCCCGTTCTATTACCGCCGCTATCCGCTGGAAACGCTTGAGGTCGCGATCACCGGCACCAAGCTGATGCTGGAGATGGCGGAACGGAAGGGCTCGCGCTTCACCTTCTTCTCGTCGTCGGAAATCTACGGCGACCCGGACCCGAAGCATGTGCCGACGCCGGAAAGCTACCGCGGTCACGTCGCCTGCCAGGGCCCGCGCGCCTGCTACGACGAATCCAAGCGGGTCGGCGAGACGCTCTGCTATATTTTCCACGAAACCCGGGGGCTGGCCACCAACACGATCCGTCCGTTCAACGTCTACGGGCCGGGGATGCAGGAAAGCGACTACCGGGTACTGCCGAACTTCGCCAGCCGGATCAAGGGCGGCCTGCCGCTGCATGTCTACGGCACCGGCAACCAGACCCGCACCTATTGCTACATCACCGACGCGATCAACGGCTTCCTCCGGGTGATCGCGCGCGGGGTACCGGGCGAGGCCTACAATATCGGCAACCCGAAGCCGGAAATCTCCGTGCTGGAACTCGCGCAGCATCTCGAGAAGGTGCTCGGCCGCGACCTCAAATGCGACGTGATCGAATATCCCGACAGCTACCCGGCGGACGAACCGAATCGCCGCTGCCCGGATATCCGCAAGGCCCGCCTGCAGCTGGACTATAAGCCGGTCGTCGAACTCGGCGACGGGCTGGGCCGCTTCCTTGGCTGGACCGATGGCGTCTATTCCGGAGAACAGTAAAACCGGGGATTCCGGCGCCGAGGAAAAGCCCGCGAACTTCTACGAAGGGCATGATCTCGAAGCGCTGGCCGGCCTGCCGCGCTATTACGGCTGGATCGCCGATCTGTTCCGGCCTTACCTGCGTGGCCGGGCGCTGGAGATCGGTGCCGGCATCGGTACAAATGCCGAACTGGCCCGCAATCACGTCGACCACCTTGCGCTCGTCGAGCCGTCACCCAATCTGGTAGGACAGCTTCACGAGAAGTTCGGCGGTGATGCAGCGTTCGAGATTCATGCCTGTTCCGCCGAGGACTATCTCGGGGGCGCCGCGCCGGAAAGCCGCGACGTGGTGATGATGATCAATGTGCTGGAGCATATCGAGGACGACCGGGCGGTGGCCCGGAAGATCCACGATCTGCTGGTGCCGGGCGGGCATTTCCTGGTTTTCGTACCGGCGATGCCTTTCCTGTACTCGAAACTCGACAGCATCTTTGGCCACTTCCGCCGCTATACGCGGCCCGGCCTGAAATCGGTGCGGGCGGAGGCCGGTTTCGAAATCGTCGACAGCCGCTATTTCGACATACTCGGCGTCGGTCCGTGGTATGTACTCAATACGCTGCTGGGCAGCGTGCGGTTCAATCCCGCCCTGGTCGGTCTCTATGACCGGATCGGGGTTCCCTTGACCCGTGCGTTCGAGGCCGTCATAAGTCCGCCCTTCGGCAAGAATCTGGTCATGATCGCCCGCAAGGTGCCGTCTACCGACGGCGGTCCTGCGGCAACAGGGTAGGCGCATGCAGCAACCCAAGGAAGACTATCAGCTCCAGGATTTCATCGACGGTCGCGTCGAGGTGCCGGCGCGTGAGGAAAAAGCCCCGGCGCCTGCGAAATCCCGACAGCCCGGAATCTCGGTGATCGTGCCGGTCTACAATGGTGCGCGCTTCATTGCCGCCTGCATCGAATCGCTGCTTGCCCAGTCCTGCCCGCCGCAGGAAATCCTCATTGTCGACGACCTCTCGGATGACGGCACCGCGGAAATCGCCCAGAAATACGAGAAGGTCACCGTCCTGCGCCTGAAGAAGCGCTCCGGCGCCGGCACGGCACGGGCTGAGGGCATCAAGGTCGCGCGCGGCGAACTGGTCGCCTTCCTGGATGCGGATTGCACCGCGCCGCCGGCATGGCTCGAAACCTTCCTGAAGCGTTTCGAGGACAATCCCGAGATGGTCTCCTTCGGATCCGGCTACCGGCATCGTTCCTCGATCGGCTTCTTCGGCCATGTCTCGCGCATCGAGGATGAATATTGCTGCCATATCGCCGAGCGCCATGCCCATTGCACGACGCTGCTCGGCGGCAACATGATCGCGCGGCGCCAGGTGCTCTCGCTCGCCCGCTCGGGCCGTGACCAGCTCCTGTTCCGCAAGATCGCCAGCGGCGAGGACACCATCGTCGCCCACGACCTTCGAGAACTCGGGCCGACCCTGTTCTTCACCGGCAACGAGGTCGATCACGCCGCGCGGCCGGGGCGCGGTTATTTCACCCGTCACATCAATCGCGGCTTCTCCGGCCTGACCCAGATCCTGCACCGCTTCGAGCGCAAGGAAGGCGAGGGCGGCATGGCGCAATATGGCGGGCCGGCCTTCTATCTCGGCACCATCATCCTGCCGTTCGCCCTGCTCGGCCTGATCGCGGCCCCCATCCTCGGCATCTATGCGGCTGCCGGCTGGGGCGTGGCGAGCGGCATCGCCGGCCTTGCCCTGCTCGCCGCACATTTCCGCCTGACCCGCGATTTCTTCACCTTCGTGGCAGCGTCGAACGACCGGCAGGGGCCGGAAAGCCGGCTGTCGGGCTTCCAGATGGTCATCGTTCGCGGCCTTATGAGCGTGCGCACCGCGCTCTGGGCGCTCGGCTGTTTCGTCGCGCTGCGCGACCTCGCCGCCGAGAAACTCCGGCTCTGGGGCCGGGTGATCGCCTCGGTCGCGCATTTCTGGCGGCCGGGAAAGATCTCGCGGCTGTTCTTCTTCGTCACCGCGCAATGCAACGCGCGCTGCTCGTTCTGCTTCAATCTCGACAATGTCGTGAACTGGTCGAAGCGCAAGCCGGTCGAGCTCAAGCTCGAAGAGATCGAGAAGCTGGCGAAGAGCTTCGGGCGGTTGCCCTACATCACCATGTCGGGTGGCGAGCCTTACGTGCGTCCGGATCTGGCCGAGGTCTGCGAGGCTTTCTACCGCAATGCCAAGACCCAGTGGATCACCATTCCGTCGAACGGCGCGCTGACCCAGCATGTGGTCGAAAAGACCCGCGAGATCCTGGTGCGCTGCCCCGGCATGTTCCTGACCGTGCAGATGAGCGTCGACGGCATGGCGAAGGAGCATGACGAGAGCCGCAAGATCAAGGGCGGCTTCGACGCCATGGCCCGCACGCTGGTGCATCTCGCCCGGCTGCGCCGCCAGCACCCGAACCTGCGCCTGCAGATCAACACCTGTTACGACGACTTCAACAAGGACGTCTTCCACGAGTTGATCCGCTATTGCGAGGAGCATTTCCAGGTCGACCAGCAGCTGTTCTACCTGATCCGCGACGGCGAGAAGCTGATCACCACCGAGAACAACCACCTCGCCCGCGAGTTCCTGCTGTTCCTTGCCGACAACGAGAAGCGGACCTGGAAAGACGGCAAGAAGAGCCTGTGGAACCGCGCCATCCGTGCCCTGCAGGGCCTGACCTACGCCGACATGTACCGCATCAAGGTGAAGCAGGAATTCCTGCGTAAATGCTTCGCCACCCGCAAGTTCGTCACGCTCTATGACGATGGCAAGATCACGCCTTGCGAGGTCCTCGAGGATGTCGATTACGGCAATGTCCGCGACCACGATCTCGACATCTACAAGCTGCTCGGCCAGAAGAGCGTCGAGGATTATTACGAGGACGAGATCGTCGGCAAGAAATGCAATTGCGAATGGCAGTGCCAGATCCCGATGAACATGCTCTACGATCCGCGCATGGTCGGCCGCATCGCCAGGGCCGTGGTCGATCCGGACCGGGCGGTTGACCGGTTCATCCGCCGGAACTGACCGCCGCCCCCCAGACGACAGCCGGAGACCAAGATCCTGTCCGCCACCATCCTCTGCATCGTCGGCGCACGTCCGAACCTGATCAAGATCTGCCCGGTGTTCCAGGCCCTCGCCGCCACCCCGGGGCTTGAACCCCGGCTGTTGCATACCGGCCAGCATTACGACGACCGGATGTCCGACCGCTTCCTGGTCGACCTGCCGATCCCGGCGCCGGAATGGAACCTGAATGTCGGCTCCGCCAGCCACGCGAAGCAGACCGCCGACATCATGACCCGCTTCGAACCGGTACTGCTCGAGGTGAAGCCGCGGGCGGTGCTCGTGGTCGGCGACGTCAATTCGACCATCGCCTGCGCGCTGGTCGCGGCCAAGCTCGGCATCGAGGTGATCCATGTCGAGGCGGGGCTGCGCAGCTTCGACCGCTCGATGCCGGAAGAGATCAACCGGATGCTGACCGACCGCATCTCCGACGTGCTGTTCACCACCGAACCAGCCGGCGACAGGCACCTCAAGGCCGAGGGCGTCGACCCGGCATCGATCCACCAGGTCGGCAACGTGATGATCGACACCCTCGTCGCCCATCTCGACCGCGCGGTGCCGGTATCCGTCACCACCGGTGGCCGCGTCGCCGACGGCGCGCCCTTCGCGGCGCTGACGCTGCACCGCCCGTCGAACGTCGACGACCCCGCCGTGCTAACCCCGCTGCTCGACGCCATCGCCGACATCGCCCGTGACCTCCCGGTAATCTTCCCGGTCCATCCGCGCACCCGCGGCCGCATCGAGGCCTTCGGGCTCGGCGATCGTCTCTCGGCACCGGGCATGATCGCGCTGGAGCCGCTCGGCTATCTCGAGATGCTTGGCCTGACCTCCAGGGCCACGGTTGTGATGACCGATTCCGGCGGCCTGCAGGACGAGACGACCGGGCTCGGCGTGCCCTGTCTCACCTTGCGGGAGAACACCGAACGGCCGATCACCATGGAGGTTGGCACCAGCCTGCTGATCGGCACCGACGCCGACCGGTTGCGCCGCGAGGTTGCCGCGGTCCGCGCCGGTACCGCGCCGAAGGGCGCCATTCCGCCGCTCTGGGACGGCCATGCCGCCGAGCGCATCGCCGCGATCCTGGGCGAACGCTATGGGCGCGACTGAAACCGCATCGAAAGCACCCGGTTCCGTCCGTGTCGAAAGCCTGATCGTCGCGGCCGCGGCGGGGTTGATGCTGCCGGTCTCCATCTTCTCGCCGAAAGCGATGGCGCCGATCTTCATCGTCGCCTCTCTCGCCGCGCTTGTCGGCATCCTTCGGCGCGGCCTCTCCTGGCCGGAAAGCCTGACGGCACGGCTGCTCGGGGCCGGCACGGCCGCCTTCCTGCTCTGGTCGGCGCTTTCCGCGCTCTGGTCGATCACACCTGAGCGCTCGCTGGAGATATCCCTCTCCAATACCGGCACGGTAACCGGCGCCATCCTGATCTGCCTGTTCACGGCCGGCGCCGGCCCGCTGGCGATCCGACGTATCGGCACCGCAGCGCTGGCCGGTATCGCGATTGCCGCGATCCTGATCCCGGTCGAGCTGTCGACCACCGCGGCGCTCAACCGGCTGGCCCACGGCAACCGGTTGCCGATCGAACAGGTTTCCATCTTCCGCAATTATCTCAACGGCTCATCGGCGGTCTTCGTCATGATGATATGGCCGGTTACCGCCGCCCTCGGGCTGACGGGCCGTCCGAAGCTGGCAGCCGGCGCGGGTGTCGCGCTGTTCGTCCTGTCGTTCTCGGCGGCGGCGTCGGTTGCCGCCCTTGCCGCCCTCGCCGGGGCGGGCGCCGGCATCATCGCCGCCTTCCGGCCAAGGCTCTATCACCTGCTGTTCGGGGCCGGCGTCGTGGTCGCGGCCCTGCTGATGCCGCTGGTCACCGACATCCTGCCGAAGCCGGTCACTTCGACAACGGAGATGAAGGTCGACCCCTCGACCAACCACCGGCTGCGCATCTGGAACTTCGCCACGGAACGCATTGCCGAGCGGCCGCTGCTCGGCTGGGGCCTCGATTCCTCGCGGGCGATCCCCGGTGGGGCGGACCTGGTTCCGATGCTGCATCTGCGCGAGGACGGCAGGCAGGTCACCTATTCCGAGCAGAACCTGCCGCTGCATCCGCACAACATCTTCCTCCAGGTCTGGCTCGAACTCGGCGCCGTCGGGGCCCTGTTCGCCGCCGCCGCGCTGCTCGCCGTGGTGCGCGAGGTCGCGCGCACGGAAGGCGCGGTGCTGCGGTTCTCCTCTGCCGGTGCGCTCGCCGCAGCCATCGCCTTTTCCGGGCTTTCCTACTCGCCCTGGCAGAGCTGGTGGCTCTGCACCATGATGTTCGCGCTGGCCCTGCTCGGCGCCTGCCGCGGCGCACCGGGACACCGGCCGTGACCCCGACGCTGGTCGGTATCGGCGCACTTGTCGCCTTCGCCGTCGCGGCGATCCTCGTCCGCCTCTCTATCCCGCTGCTCGCCCGGCGCCTGCCGGACATCCCCAACGCGCGGTCCAGCCACGCGAAACCGGTGCCGCGCGGCGGCGGCATCGGGGCCGGGCTCGGCCTGCTGGCCGGGCTGGCGGTGTTCGCGACCTCGGGCATGCCGCCGGCGGCGTATCTGGTCGTCGCCTGCGCCGTGTTCCTGGCCGCGATCTCGCTGCTCGATGACGCCCGGCCAATGCGGGCACGTTACCGTTTGGTGGCGCAGGTTGCAGCGGTGGGGTTCGGTCTCTGGATCTACGCCCCGGCGCTGGCGCTGCCCGACATCCTGCCGGGCTGGCTCTGGCTGACGATCACCGGGCTCGGCTGGCTCTGGTTCGTCAATCTCTACAACTTCATGGACGGCATCGACGGCATCTCTGGCGCCGAGACCATCGCGCTCGGCATCGGCATCGCGGCTGTCTGGCTCGCCGCCGGCAATCCGGCGGACTGGAACTTCCCGGTCGCCATCGGTATCGCTGCCGCCGCCGCCATGGCCGGTTTCCTGGTCTGGAACCGCCATCCCGCGCGCATCTTCCTCGGCGATGTCGGCTCGATCCCGCTCGGTTTCCTGCTCGGCGCGGCGCTGCTCGACATCGCGGGATCCGGTGCGCTGGAGGCGGCGGTGATCCTGCCGCTCTATTACCTCGCCGACGCCACGATCACACTGCTGCGGCGTCTGTTCCGGGGCGAGAAGGTCTGGCTGGCGCATCGCGAGCATTTCTACCAGCGCGCGGCGAACGAGAACGGCCGCGGGCCGGTGGCCGTGGTCACCGCGATCACCTTCTGCAACCTTGGCCTCGTCTTCGCGGCGATCTGGTCGGTGGACGGCATTCCCGGGGTCGGGCTTGCCATCGCCGCCCTGCTGGTGGCAGGAACGCTGTTCCACCTCAACCGCCGCCCGGGCAGCTGATGCGCATCCTTTTCCTCACCGAGAATTTCCCGCCGGAGACCAACGCCGCGGCGACCCGCGTCTTCGAGCGCGCCTGCTACTGGGCGAAGTGGGGCCACGAGGTGACCGTGGTCACCTGCCATCCGAACTTCCCGGAGGGGAAAATCTACGAGGGTCATGAGAACGCCTGGAAAACGACGGAAGAGATGGCCGGGCTCAAGGTCATAAGGGTAAAGACCTACATTGCCGCCAACCGGGGCACGGCGCGGCGGATGGCGGATTTCATCTCGTTCTTCTTCACCGGCGGGCTCGCCGCGGCCCTGGCGCCGAAACATGACGTCATCGTCGCCACCTCGCCGCAATTCTTCGCCGCCGTCGCCGGCTGGGTCGCGGGCCTCGTCCGGCGCACGCCGTTCGTGTTCGAGCTCGGCGATATCTGGCCGAAATCCATCACCGCCGTCGGCGCGATGAAGAAGAGCCTGTTCATCCGCCTGTTCGAGAAGGTCGAGCTGTTCCTCTACCGCCGCTCTGCCGCCGTCATCGCGCTGACCCGCTCCTTCAAGCGCGACCTGGTCTCTCGCGACATCGACGGGGACAAGATCGCCATCGTCATCAACGGGGTCGACCTGCCGCGCTACGCCCCGCGCGAGCGTGATGCGGCGCTTGCCCGGCAATGGGATCTCGAAGGACGCTTCGTGGTCGGCTATGTCGGCACCCACGGCATGGCGCATGCGCTCTCCAACGTGGTCGCCGCCGCCGAGGTGCTGAA
>JAVKCR010000040.1:0-1391 GCA_040222645.1 Rhodospirillales bacterium | reverse complement strand
CCTCGCTCAGATGCTGCAACAGGAAGCTGTTGCGCAGGATTTCCGCGTGTTCCCCGGCCATCGATCTTCCGCCCCGTTTTCCCCAAGGAAACAATAGGCGTCGGGGCAGGGGCCCGGCAACCGGGCAATCAAGCCGGGCTGTCGATGCCCGGCAAGGGCGGCAGCGACCGCACGAGGTCCATCAGCCCGTCGCCGTACTGGCGGCGCAGTTCGTGCCAGTAATCGTCGTCACGGTTGAACTTGCGCAGGTTCGAGCCGTCGAAGGATCCGGTGCGGTAAAGCAGCATGTCGATCGGCGCCTGGACCGAGAGGTTGGAGCGTATGGTGGCGTCGAAGGACAGCAGCGCGAGCTTTGCGGCCTCGGCCAGCGTCGTCTTCTCGTCGAGCGCCCGGTCGAGGATCGGCTTGCCGTATTTCAACTCCCCGGTCTGCACGAAGGGCGTGCGCGAGGAGGCCTCGACGAAATTGCCGGCCGAATAGATCTCGAACAGGCGATGCCGGTCGCCGTTGATCTGGCCGCCGACGACCAGGGAGCAGTTCGGATCGCCGTAGGGCTGCACGAACGGGCCGTCGCGGGTGATGATCTCGCGCATCATGTCGCCGACGGTCTGGGCGACCCGGAACATGGAACGCGCGGCGAACAGGTCGCGGCCGACCGTGCCGGTGCCGATCTCCTCCTTCAGCATCGCGACGATCGATTGTGTCGTGGCGAGGTTGCCGGCCGACAGGAGGCAGATCATCCGTTCGCCGCCATTCTCGAAGACGTTGAGCTTGCGCACCGTGGTCAGGTGGTCGACCCCGGCGTTCGACCGGGAGTCGGAGGCCAGCACGAGGCCTTCAGGAAGCAGGATGCCGAGACAGTAGGTCATGGACGTTTCCCGTGATTGCGCCGATCCTTGCCGGCAGAACGACTTCTGCCCCGGTGGAATCGGCCGGAGGCGAGGGTACAGAACCGGACGGCTGTCCGGAATGAAAAAATGGGAGCGGCGGGATGAACGACAAAGGGCTTGCGGCAATCCTTGACCAGGTCTGCCAGGATATTGCCGGCGATATCGGCCGCGGCCGGGTCGCCAGCTATATCCCGGCGCTGGCCAGTGTCGATCCGCGCAAGTTCGGTATCGCGGTCGCCACCTGCGGGGGGGAGACGGTGGTGGCCGGCGATGCCGACGAGGCATTCTCGATCCAGAGCGTCTCCAAGGTCTTCACCCTCAGCCTGGCGCTGGAGAGGACCGGCGCCCGGCTCTGGAAACGGGTGGGGCGGGAGCCGTCCGGCTCGCCATTCAATTCCATCGTCCAGCTCGAACGCGAGAAGGGCATTCCGCGCAACCCGTTCATCAATGCCGGCGCGCTGGTGGTCACCGACATCCTGGCCGCCGCCCATGGCGCGCAAG
>JAVKCR010000039.1:0-4224 GCA_040222645.1 Rhodospirillales bacterium | reverse complement strand
GCCGATTACGCCCGCCTCGTCGCCGAGGTGGTGGGCTTCGAGGGAGAATTCTCCTTCGACCGCACCAAGCCGGACGGCACGCCGCGCAAGCTGCTCGACGTCACCCGGCTCGCCGACCTCGGCTGGCGCTCGAAATTCGACACCCGCGAGGGGCTGGAACGGACCTACCGATGGTTCCTGGACACCCAGGTAAAGGGATGAGCGAGGAGAGGACGGCGTTCCGCTTTCGCCTCAAGGGCGGGATGGAAGCCGGCTTCACGCTCCGCCTCGGGCTGGAGCGTTTCAGCGAACGCCATATCCGCGAGACCGTGGAGCGCGGCGAGACCTACGAGCCGGAAGCGACAAGGCTGCTGCTGGCGGCGCTGCAGCCCGGCGATCTGTTCATCGATGTCGGCGCCCATGTCGGCTACTTCACGATGCTGGCGGCGATGGCGGTCGGTCCGGAGGGCGCGGTCGCCGCAATCGAGGCCAACCCGGACAATGCCGACCGGCTGGAGGTCAACCTCGCCGACAACGGCCACGCCAATGTCACGCTGCACCGGGCGGCGGCAGGTGCTTCACCGGGGACGGCCGAGTTCCACATCAATGCCGACAATGACGGCGGCCACGCGCTCTGGGACCCCGCCGCCCATCCCTGGAACGAGAAGACGAAGCTCTCGCCTGAGAAGATCTCCGTGCCGATGACGACACTGGATGCGGTCGCCGAGGGCCGCACCCCGCGGGCCATCAAGATCGACACCGAAGGCGCGGAGCACGAGGTGATGAAGGGCGCCGCGGAGGTGCTCGCCCGCCGCCCCCCCTTCATCATCGCCGAGGCCAACCGCTTCGGGCTGAAGCAGATGGGCTCGTCCGAGGCCGCCCTCCGCGAACATGTCACCGGTTTAGGCTACACAACCTACGCCATGAACGACCGCGCGCCCTTCTTCGTGCCGCTGCTGGCGGGCCAGTTCCTGCAGGCGGACGGCGTCTTCAACCTCCTGTTCTCCACCGACGCGGCGATCCGGAGCCTGGCGGGATGAGCGATCTGGAATCCGCCATCGAGCTGCACCAGAAGGGCCGCCTCGCTGAGGCGGAGGCCGGCTACCGCGGCGTGCTGGCGGCCGAGCCCGACCAGCCCTTCGCGCTCAACCTCCTCGGCATCCTGCTCAACGCCACCGGCCGGGGGACGGAAGCGTCCGGCCTGCTGGAAAAGGCCGTTGCACTGCGACCCGCCAGCGGCGAGTTCCGCAACAATCTCGGCGAGGCCTACCGGATGTCGGGCCGCTTCGAGGACGCGCTGCGGGCCTTCGACGCGGCGCTCGACCTGCTCGGCCCGAACGCCGCCGTGCTCGGCAACAAGGGGGCCGCCGCCGCCCGCGCCGGCAAGCCGGAGATCGCGGAAGAAGCCTTCCGCGACGCGATCCGCCTGAAGCCCGGCGAGGCGTTGCATCATTTCAACCTCGGCACCTTCCTGAAGCGCAACGGCCAGCCCGCCGAGGCGATGGCCGCCTTCGAGCAGGCCATCGCGCTGGAGCCGGCCTACGCCGCCGCGCACAACAATCTCGGCAATCTGAAGAAGGATGCCGGCGATATCGCCGGCGCCAGCGAGAGCTACCGCCTCGCCATCCGCCACAACCCGAACCTCGCCGCTGCCCACGACAACCTGGGCGCCGCGCTCTCCGCCCTCGGCGCCGGGCCGGAGGCAATCGACCACCTCACCCGCGCGGCGGAACTGGAACCGGGAAACGCCGCGACGCTGAACAACCTCGCCAATGCCCTGAAGCAGTCCGGCGACACCGACCGGGCGGTCGCCGAGTACCGCCGCGCCATCGCCCGCGACCCGGGCCTGCGCGACGCCTACCACAATCTCGGCAACGCGCTGGCCGAGGAAGGCCGCGTCGCGGAAGCCGCCGAGGCCTTCGACGAAGGCTATGCGCTCACCGTCGATGACGGGCTGAAATTCAAGCGCCGCACCATGCTGCCGGTGATCCCCGGCAGCGAAGCCGAGATAACGGAAGTGCGCGACCGGCTGGCCGGCGAACTCGCCGCCATGCAGGCGGAGGGGCTCCGGATCGACGACCCGCTGCGCCAGATCGGCCACACCATGTTCTTCCTCGCCTACCACGACCGCAACGACCGTGAGTTGATGTCGGCGGCGGGCGATTTGCTGGCGGCCTCCTGCCCCGCGCTCGGCTGGACCGCACCGCATGTGGAACGCGGCACCCGGCGCGGCGGGCCGCTCCGCATCGCGTTCGTGTCGTCCCACTTCCGCACCCACACCATCGCCAAGCTGATGCGGGGCGTCATCGCCAATCTCCCGGGAGAGCGCTTCGAGCGCCATGTGTTCAACCTCTGGCCGGGCAGCGACGCCTGGTCGGAGCGGCTGAAGGCGGCCTCCGACGCCTATACGCTGCTGCCGGGCGACCTCGTCCGGGCGCGGGAGACCATCGCCGGTTTGGAGCCCGACATCCTTTTCTATCCCGACATCGGCATGGAACCGACGACCTACTTCCTCGGCTTCTCGCGCCTCGCCCCGGTGCAGGCCATGACCTGGGGCCACCCGGAGACCTCCGGCATCCCCAACATCGACCTGTTCTTCTCCGGCGTCGACCTCGAACCCGACGGCGCGGAGGATTGCTACCGGGAGGAACTGGTGCGCCTCGACGGGCTGCCGACCTGCTACGACCGCCCCGCCCTGCCTGACGGCCTCGGCGAGCGGGACCGCTGCGGGCTGGCCGCTGACGCCCATGTCTATCTCTGCCCGCAGAGCCTGTTCAAGATCCACCCCGCCTTCGACGCGGTCCTCGCCGACATCGCCGAGCGGGATGCGAAGGCCGAGATCGTCTTCATCGCCGGCGCGCACGCGCACTGGACGGAGGCGCTGAAGGCCCGCTTCGCCGCCTTCTCCCCGCGGCTGGCGTCCTGCGTCCGCTTCATCCCCTTCCTCTCGGGCGAGGATTTCGTCCGGCTGATCTCGGCGGCCGACGTGATGCTCGATCCGATCCATTTCTCCGGCGGCAACACCTCCTTCGAGGGCTTTGCCACCGGCACCCCGATCGTCACCATGGCGGGGAGGTTCATGCGGTCCCGCGTCACCTACGCCATGTACCGCCGCATGGGGATCGATGCCTGCATCGCGAAAGACCCGGCGGATTATGCGCGGCTGGCCGTCGAGATCGCCGCCACCCGGTCGCTGCGGGACGGCATCCGCGAGTCGATCCTCGGCGCGGGCGACCGGCTCTACGAGCGCCCGGAACCCATCCACGAGATGGCCCGCATTCTGGAAAACCGCCTCCCCGCCTGACAATCCGGATTGCAGGCGTCCGTTTGTCCGGTCTAAGTGCCGTCATGGACACCTTCTTCTCCGGCATCGTCGCCAATCCCTGGTTCTATGTCGCCGCCGTGCCCGCGATCCTGCTGATCGGCATCTCGAAGGGCGGGCTGGGTTCGGGCGCGGGCACGGTCGCGGTGCCGGTGCTGACCCTGGTCATCGGCCCGGTGCAGGCGGCGGCGATCCTGCTGCCAATCCTCTGCCTGATGGACGCCATCGGCATCCACCGCTACTGGCGGGTCTGGTCGGTGCCGAACCTGCGCATCCTGCTGCCGGCCGGCATCCTCGGTGTCGGGGTCGGCTGGGCAACCGCGGAATATATGAGCGAGGATTTCATCCGCCTCGTCATCGGCGCCATCGCGGTGCTGTTCACCCTGCACCGCTTCATCGGCGCACGCATGGGCCGCAACCGCGCGCCCGAGCCGCCGAATACCCTGAAGGGCCTGTTCTGGGGCACGCTGACCGGCTTCACCAGTTTCATCGCCCATGCCGGCGGGCCGCCCAAGAACATCTACCTGCTGCCGCAGCGCCTCGACCGCTCGGTCTTCGTCGGCACCTCGGTGGTGATGTTCATCATCATCAATTACGTGAAGCTGGTGCCTTACTGGTTCCTCGGCCAGTTCGACGCGACCAACCTCGCGACCTCGCTGGTGCTGCTGCCCGCCGCCCCCGCCGGCATGGCGCTCGGCTTCTGGCTGCACCGCATCGTCTCGGAGGATCTCTTCTACCGCATCACCTACGCGCTGCTGTTCGTCGCCGGGGTGAAGCTGTTGTGGGACGGCATGCGGGGGGTGCTGGGGTGAGGCCCGATGCGGATGTGCACGCTTTGACCACACTTCCCAATTTCGCCCTCCCTACCAACAAAATCACGTCATCCTGGGGCCGCCGCAGGCGGAACCCGGGATCTCGGGCAT
>JAVKCR010000038.1:0-2927 GCA_040222645.1 Rhodospirillales bacterium | reverse complement strand
GTCCTGATTTTCATCAGGATGACGACTTTATTCGACGGAAAACCTACAGCCCCAGATTTCGCAACCGCCGCAGCGCGCCCCGGATTTCCTCCGCCACCTCGAACCGTTCCGCGGGCGTAAGAAACGCACCCAGCGTCAGCGACTTGCCGTGGCTGGCGATGGTAAGCTGGCTGTGATGTTCCGGCGGATCGTCGATCTCGACGGTCAGCCAGTGCGGCTGGAAATCGTGACGGCTCGACCGTCCCTTCGCATCCACCTTGCAGACCTCGAGGTTTGACGGGGTCATGTCGACCGTCTCGTAGGCGCGGGCGTCGCGGTAGTTCAGCCGGAACAGGAGGTAGAGCAGCAGCACTTCAGCGCCCATGAAGCCGAATACCGGCCAGGCGCCGATCGAGAAGAAATAGCCGCCGACGATGACATAGACGCTGATCACCGCCGCCATGAACAGGATGAATCCGAACCGGCTCAGGCTCCGGTAGGGCCTGAGGATGAGACTGAGGAGCGAGACCTCCCCGCCGGCATCTTTCGCGTCCGCGTGCATGAAGCGGATATTAGCACTGGCGGGTTCCGGTTAAAGTTTTCTTTCGTCTCCCCCATGGGTACTCTCCCGCCATGCCACGCCCGATGAAACTCGCCGATGTCGACCGGTTCTTCGCCCGCCTCGCGGAACGCAATCCGGAGCCCAGGGGCGAACTCGACTACCGCAATCCCTTCACCCTGCTGGTCGCCGTGGTGCTGTCGGCGCAGGCCACCGATGTCGTGGTCAACACTGCGACGAAGAACCTGTGTCCGATCGCCGACCCGCCGGAAAAGATGCTGGCGCTGGGCGAGGCCGGCCTCAAGGAACACATCAAGACCATCGGCCTGTTCAATGCCAAGGCGAAGAACGTCATCAGGCTCTGCGAACTGCTGATCCGCGATCATGGCAGCGAGGTGCCGCGCACCCGCGAGGAGCTGGAGAAACTGCCGGGTGTCGGGCGCAAGACCGCCAACGTGGTGCTGAACATCGCCTTCGGCGTGCCGACCATCGCGGTGGATACCCACCTGTTCCGCGTCGCCAACCGCACCGGCCTCGCGCCGGGCAAGAACGAGCTCGCGGTCGAACTGGCGCTGGAACGGCGCATTCCGGCGCGCTGGCGGCTGCATGCCCATCACTGGCTGATCCTGCATGGCCGCTATATCTGCAAGGCCCGCAAGCCGGATTGCCCCGCCTGCCCGGTCAGCGATATCTGTCTCGCGAAGGACAAGACGATTGTCTAGGGATGCCGGCGATGCGTGATTATTCCAGGCTCGAAACATTCCTCGATGCCCGCCTCGGCGATATCTATCCGGAACCCCTCGGCGAGCCGCATGTCTCGATCACCGCCCGCATGGTGCCGATGCTGGTCGAACATTACGCGCTGGCGCCGGGTGCGCGGGTGCTCGATGTCGGATGCGGCCATGCGCTCGCCCTGAAGGCGTTCCGCGAGGCCGGCATGGCGCCGGTCGGGATCGGATTCGGCGACGAGGCGGCGCGTGCCCGCGAAGAGGGCTTCGAGATCGTCGAACAGGACATGTCCTTCCTCGATCTGCCGGCGGAAAGTTTCGACCTGGTCTGGGCGCGCCATGTCGTTGAACACAGCGTCTTTCCGTACTTCACGCTCAGCGAGATGCACCGGCTGCTGAAGCCGGGCGGCGTCTTCTACATGGAGGTTCCCGGCCCCGGTACAGCCTGCCGGCACGAGGCCAACGCCAACCATTACAGCGTCATGGGCCACGAGATGTGGGAAAGCCTGCTGCAGCGTTGTGGTTTCACCGGAATCCGGCGCAACGACATCCGCTTTCACGTGCCGGCCGGCGACGATCTCTATTTCGCCTTCGATTGTCGCAAGGGCGGCGGCATGAACGACCGGCAGATTCCTGACAGACCCCCCTCGTCCTGAACTTGATTCAGGACGAAGCTGGCGTCAGATCTTCGGTGCCCCGCCCCGCATGTCCTGGTATTTCGACAGGCCGTTGGTCATCGCATGGGTGAACCAGTCCGGATCGGCGCTCCGGGCGACCTGGGCCGCTGACGGGGCGGTTGCGGCGGGCGCCGTCTGGGCCTGGACCTGGGCATCGAGCAGGCTGGAGCCGGTGCTCGGCGCCGGTGCCGGTGCTTGCTCAGGCGCTGCGGCGACCGGGTTCGCCGGCTGTTCCCGCGGCAATTGTGGTCTTGTCGGAGCGTGGGCTTCGGCGGCGGCCTTGCGGGCAGCGTAGCTGGTTGCCGGCGGGTTCATGCCGCGCGCATTGACCTGGGCCTGCAGCAGCGCGCTCTTGATCTGCTGCTCGGATAGCTCGGGTTCCCTCGATGTCCGTTCGTCGCCGCGCGGGCGGGTGACGTCGCGGGTGCTGTCGGCGATGTCCGCGGGGGCCGATCGCGCGGTGGGGGTTACCGGGTTGCGCGCCTTGTTGACCGGGAACCAGCGCAGGTCGGTATCCTTGGCGGTGAAGGCGCCGGCGGCGGTCGAGGTGGTGCCGAGTTCGTTGGGTGTTCCGGCGCGCGCCAGGCCGGAGTCTCCCGCGCGGAACGCGACCGGGCTTGCCGCGACCTGCTGCACCGGGGCGGCGCTGACCACGTCGGAGAACGGGTTGGCACTGGAAAACGCGTTGGCCTGGCCGGCGGCGGCGTTCGCCTGCACCCGCGCCCAGCCGGCACTGTCGGCGGCCATGGATTGGCGGGCGAGCCCGACCGCGTCGGGGGAAAGCGCGGCGGGCTGCCCGGCCGCATTCCCGTTGGCGGCGCCGGCGACCGTGACGCCCTCTTCGTAGCTTTTCGCCATGGCGATGGCATGCTCGCCCATATCGCTGCCGGTAAAGCCCTTGATGGCGACATTGATGCCGGAAGCCGCCAGCCCGACCGGGCCACCGAACAGGAAACCGCCGGCAAGACGAGGCGCGGTGGCGAT
>JAVKCR010000037.1:0-2822 GCA_040222645.1 Rhodospirillales bacterium | reverse complement strand
CGCGCCGCCGCCCAGGCGACCGCCATGACCACCACCATCGCGCCGCGCACCGCCAGCACCTCGCCGACCGGCACCCGCTGGGTCAGCCACTTGGCGACCGCGTCGTTGACCGTCAGCACAGCCATCGCCGCCACCATCAGCAGGATGGCGCGAGCCGGCGTGGAGGCGGAGCGGTCGGCCGGCAGGGTGGCGACGGGCCGGGGGAGGGCGGGGTCGGACGGGGCCATCGGTCGGTCATACGCCGGGTCGTCGGGGCGGGGAAGGGGAACCGCTTGGATCGGCGGCATCGGCGGTGCTATCACCCCGGCCATGTTGTCCATCCGCTCCATCACGGTCCGCGTGGCCGGTCGCGTCCTGCTCGACGACGCCACCGTGTCCATCCCGCCCGGTCACCATGTCGGCCTGATCGGCCGCAACGGCACCGGCAAGTCGACGTTGCTGAGGGTCATCGGCGGCGAACTGCAGCCCGACACCGGCTCGGTCGAGCTGAGCGGGCCGTTCGGCCGCGGCAACGCCATCGGCTGGGTACGCCAGGAGGCGCCGGGCGGCACCGAGACCCCGATCGAACACGTGCTGGCCGCCGACAGGGAGCGGGCGGCGCTGACGGCCGAGGCGGAGACCGCGACCGATCCGCACCGAATCGCCGAGATCCAGACCCGGCTGATCGACATCGGCGCACATGCCGCACCGGCGCGGGCCGCCCGCATCCTGGCCGGCCTCGGGTTCGACGAGGAAATGCAGAACCGGCCGTTGTCGGAGTATTCCGGCGGCTGGCGGATGCGTGTGGCGCTGGCGGCGGTGCTGTTCCAGGAGCCCGAGCTGTTGCTGCTCGACGAGCCGACCAACCAACTGGACCTGGAGACCACGGTCTGGCTGGAGGGCCACCTGAAGGTCTATCCGAAGACCCTGATCGTGGTCAGCCACGACCGCCACCTGCTGAACGAGGTGGCGACCTCGATCCTTCATGTCGAGGGCCTCAAGCTGGTGCAGTACACCGGCAACTACGACACCTTCGAGCGGGTCCGCGAGGCACGGCTGGCGCTGCTGGATGCGCAGCGGGTCAAGCAGGAGCTGCAGCGCAAGCACCTGCAGTCCTTCGTCGACCGGTTCCGCTACAAGGCCTCGAAGGCGCGCCAGGCGCAAAGCCGGCTCAAGCTGCTGGAAAAGATGGAAGTGGCGACTCCCGTCGTCGAGGAGGCGCTGCCGAGCTTCGACTTCCCCGCCCCCGACCCGCTGTCGCCGCCGCTGCTCAATCTCGAGGGCGTCGATGTCGGCTACGAACCCGGCAAGCCGGTGCTGCGCGGCCTCGACATCCGCATCGACATGGACGACCGCATCGCGCTGCTCGGCTCCAACGGCAACGGCAAGTCGACGCTGGCCAAGCTGCTCGCCGGCCGGCTGAAGCCGATGGCCGGCACGATGCGCAAGTCGCAGAAACTCGGCGTCGGCTATTTCGCGCAGCACCAGGTCGACGAGTTCGATCTCGCGGGCACCGCCCTCAGCCACATGGCCAAGCTGATGCCGATGGCGACCGAGACCAAGGTGCGGGCCCATATCGGACGCTTCGGCTTCGGCGCGGACAAGGCGGAGACGAAGGTCGCCGCGCTGTCTGGCGGCGAGAAGGCACGGCTGCTGTTCGCGCTGATGAGCCGCGAGGCGCCGCACCTGATGATCCTCGACGAACCGACCAACCACCTCGACATCGACGCGCGCGAAGCGCTGGTCGCCGCTCTCAACAGCTGGGACGGCGCGGTGATCCTGATCAGCCATGACGCCCGGCTGATCGAGCTTTGCGCCGACCGGTTGCTGCTGGTCGACGGCGGCAGGGTGACGCCGTTCGACGGCGACATGAACGATTACGAGGCCCATGTCACCGGCCGGATGCGCTCGAACGGCAGCCGCGGCGGCGACGACGGCAGGGAAACCGGCCGCGACCGGCGCCGCAACAAGGCCGACAACCGCGCCGGTCTCGCCCCGCTGCGCCGCCAGGCCCAGGAGGCGGAAAAGGAAATGGCCCGCCTCACCCGCAAGCGCGAATTGCTGCAGAAGAAGATGGCGGAACCGGACTTCTACGCCAGCCCCGCAGAGCGCATCACCGCCTTCCAGAAGGAACTCGCCGACGTTGCCAGCGCACTCGAGAAAGCCGAGATGACCTGGCTTGAAGCCGAGGAGGCCCTCGGCGAGACCACGGTCTAGGCAAATCTCCGCGTTGCGTCATCCTGGGGCCGCCGAAGGCGGAACCCGGGACCTCGGGCATCCGCAGCAGGCTCAGGAGATCCCGGACTTGCGCTGACGCGCAATCCAGGATGACGGATTTTGGAGAAGCACATCATCATACCGCCTCATCCGCAACCTTGATTGCCATGCCGCCGCCCCCATCTCACCCGAAGGAAATATTCACGGGAGAGTCGGGATGTTCACGCGCAGGTTTCTGATCACCCTCATGCTCGCCACCATCGGCTTCGCCGGCGCGGCCTCCGCGCATCACGGCTGGCGCTGGACATCGGACGGCAATTTCGAGGTTACCGGCACCATCAAGAAGGCCACGCTCGGCAATCCCCACGGCGTGCTGGTGCTGGATGTGAACGGCGAGGAATGGCTCGCCGAGGTCGGACAGCCCTGGCGCAACGAGCGCGCCGGCCTGACCGACGACATGCTGGTCC
Organism: Rhodospirillales bacterium; assembly: GCA_040222645.1. Classification (GTDB taxonomy): domain Bacteria; phylum Pseudomonadota; class Alphaproteobacteria; order Rhodospirillales; family HT1-32; genus HT1-32. The sequence goes on along the minus strand of JAVKCR010000037.1, from coordinate 159 downwards.
CCGGCAAGGAAATCACCATTTCCGGCCAGCGCTCGGCGGACGCGGGAGAAAAGCGGGTGAAGGCGGAGCGCGTGATCATCGCCGGCAAGACCTACAACCTCTATCCTGGCCGCAACTGACCTGAACCCGGCAGCGCCGTGCTGACCGATCTGCTGACGG
>JAVKCR010000036.1:0-4491 GCA_040222645.1 Rhodospirillales bacterium | reverse complement strand
GCTCGATGCCGATCAGCACCATGCCGCCGAGGAATACCGCCATCGACCCGGAACCGGGTATCCCGAACAGCAGGGTGGGCAGCAGGCCGCCGCCTTCCTTGGCATTGTTGGCCGATTCCGGCGCGATAACGCCGCGGATATCACCCTTGCCGTAGCCCGACTTGTCGCGCGAGGTCTGCACCGCGTGACCGTAGGCGATCCAGTCGACGACGGACCCGCCGAGGCCCGGAATGGCGCCGACGATGCATCCGATGCCGGCGCAGCGGACGCTCAGGAACCAGTTCTTCACCCAGTCGCGCAGACCGGTCAGCCATCCGGCGCCAAGTCCCGACTCACCGGCGATCGACTGGTTGCGCCGCAGCAGGTCGACGATTTCCGGGAAGGCGAACAGGCCGAGGCCGACCACGACCAGCGGCACGCCGTCATAGAGGTAATCGAACCCGAGAATCATGCGGAATTCGCCGGTCGCCGGCGCGCCGCCGATGGAACCGAGCATCAGCCCGAGACCGCAGGCGGCCAGCCCCTTGACCATGCTGCGGCCGGCCAGCACCCCGACCATGGACAGCCCGAGCAGCGAGAGCATGAAAAGTTCCGCCGAACCGAAGGCGAGGATCAGCGGTCGCGCGATCAGGACGAAACCCGTCAGCACAATGGCACCGAACAGCCCCCCGAACAGCGACGAGGTGAAGGCGGCGGCCAGCGCGCGGGCAGCCTGTCCCTGCTTGGCCAGCGGAAACCCGTCGAGGACGGTCGCCTGGCTGGCGCTGGAGCCGGGTATGCCCATCAACACCGACGAAAAGGTGTCCGAGGTCGGGATCACGGCGACGAGGCCGATCAGCATCGCCAGCGCCGAGATGTCGTCCATCCCGTAAAGGAAGGGTATCAGCAGCGACAGGCCGGCAATGCCGCCCAGCCCCGGGAACACCCCGATGGCGAGACCGATGACCACACCCACCAGCATGTACAGCAGATGCTCGACCGTCATCAGGTTGACGATCGCCGCAAGAAACGTATCGACCATGGGAATCCTCCTTTCCGGCGATGAGCTGGAAAACAACCGGCCCGGCGACTATGTCAGCCGCCGGGCCGGGCAGGAAGTTCAGGCTCAGTTGGCGTCGAGTTTGACGCCGTATTCCTTGCTCAGCATGTCGACGACGTTCTTGCGGAGCACGGGGTCAATGCTGGTCGCCTTGTCGAACAGGGCGTTCGCCGCCTTGCCGGTGACCTGCTCGTAGGTGCCGAGCACCTCTTCCTTGCGGGCGAGGTAGTCCGGATCCTTCTTCATCTGTTCGACGGCCTGCTGGTAGGCCGCGACGATGTCGTCCGGGGTCCCCTTCGGCAGGAACACCATCTTCTGGGCCGGGAACCCGGCGGTGAAGAAGGCGAAGTAGGCGTCGTAATCCGGGCCCGACGGCGCCTTGCCATGGACAGCCTCGTAGGCTTCCCCGAAATGCGGCACGTCCGGGAAGGTCGGGTCGCGCATCAGGTTGCCGTTCTCGTCGAGCACGCCCCAGGCGAACAGCGGCACCGCGCGCTTTTCGTCGACCATCGGCTGAACGTTCTTCAGGTAGGCCGAGGAGGTCTGGTAGTCGATGTTGGTCTCGCCGCGTTCAAAGGCGAGACGGCCGTCACCGCGGCCCTTGAAGCCGAAGACATGCTGCACCTCGAGACCGAGCAGCTTGAAGGCCAGCAACGGCACGAGATCGAGCGAGGTCGCGCCCTGGCTGGCATAGACCAGCTTCTGGCCCTTGAGCTTGCCGACATCTGCGGCGCTGGCGAGGCCGAGCGACGGCGAGGCATAGACCACGCCGCCGGTTGGCGAGGCCATCGCGATCTTCCAGTCGCGGTATTCATAGCGGACCCGCGGATCGCCGAGCAGATAGGGGAACTGGGTCGAACCGGACGTGCCGAGAACTGTCAGCCCGTCGGGCTTGGCGCGGGCGGCGAAGAGATTGGTGCCCTTTGTCGAACCGCCACCGGGTTCGTTGACCACCACCACGGTCGGATTGCCGGGCAGGTACTTGGAGAGGAACGGCGCGTTGAACCGCGCCCAGGTATCGGAACCACCCCCGGCCGAGAACGGAATGATCCATTCGATGTTCTTGCCAGAGAAATCTGCCGCCTGAGCGGTGCCAGCCAGGGTGAAAGCCGCGGCGCCAGCCATGATGCCGATGGCCGCGCGTCGAGATACTGTCGTGTAACGGGTCATTGTTTCCTCCGTGACCGCTGTCGATAGGATCGCCGGGCAGGCACCCGCATCCCCAGGACACGCGATCACCTCCCCGTTTCTTCCCGGCAGCATTTGCCTTAGGTGGCCGGGTTGTGGGTAATATGACCGGGAAAGCTGTCCGGAAGCTGTCCGGAAGCCGGCAACGAAGAAAAAATGCGAATCGTCCTGGTCGAAGACAATGAAATGCTGGCGCTCGGTATCGTCCGTAGCCTGACCGATGCCGGGCATGCGGTGGACTGGCTGGCGGATGGCACCGCCGCGGACGATTTCCTGGCCGGCGAAGGCGCCGATCTCGCGATCGTCGACATCAACCTGCCCGGGCTGGACGGTTTCGACATCGTCCGGTCCCTGCGCCGCCGGGGGACCAGCATCCCGGTGCTGATGCTGACGGCCCGCGGCGAAACCCATGACCGTGTAGCCGGTCTCGACGCCGGCGCCGACGACTACCTGGTCAAACCGTTCGAGATGGCCGAGCTCTCCGCCCGTGTCCGGGCATTGCTGCGTCGCCAGGCCCCTATCGCCGCGGCGGAGGAAACCATCGGCGCGTTGCGCTACGACCGGACCGCGCGGCGGCTCTACGGTCATCAAGGGGAGATCGAGTTGCGTCGACGCGAACTCGCGCTGTTCGAGTACCTGCTTGAACATGTCGGCCGGATCGCCTCCAAGGAGCGGATCGCGGACCGGATCTACGGCACCGGCGCGGAGATCGAAACCAATGCCGTCGAGTTGCTGGTATCCCGGCTGCGGCCGAAACTTGCGGGCAACGGCGTGGTGATCCGGACCGCGCGCGGCCTCGGCTACATGCTCGACACGCGAGATCCCGCATGAACCTGTCCCGGTCGCTTCGGGTCAGACTGTTCATCCTGATCGTCTGCCCGCTTGTCCTGGTGGCCGCCATCGCCGCCATCTTCCGCTACGATTATGCCGAACGCATGTCGCGCGGCCTGTACGACAACACGCTGCTTGCCGTGGCCCTGACGATTTCGCGCGACGTGGTGCTGAGCGAAGGCGATGTGCTGGCGGAAGCCCTTCTGGATTCCCTGACCGGCGCGCTTGGCGACCCGATCTATTACCGCGTCACCGGACCGGGCGGCAGGTTCGTTACCGGCTATTCCGATTCACCGCCCCTGCCTCCCGACCTGGACCTCGCCGACAACCGGCCCGCCTTCTTCGACAGCCGCCATCTCGGGACGCAGGTTCGGGCCGTGGTCCTGCGCGAGTTCATCGCCGAACCGCAGTTCGGCGGCTGGGTCACGGTCGAGGTGTGGCAGACCGTGAGCCAGCGGGCTTCCCTCAGCCTTCAGCTTCTGGTGCAGTCGCTGATTCTCATGTCGGTGGTGATCGCGGCGGCCGCCGCCGTCGTCTGGTTCGGGATCAATCTCGGGCTGAAACCGCTGGGGGAACTGCGGGACGCGGTGGAACTCCGCTCGCCCGACGATCTCGGTCCGATCCGCCGGCCGGTGCCGCGGGAAGTCAGGAGTCTCGTCGGCGCGATGAACGACCTGTTCGGCCGCCTTGCGCAGGCCTTCGCCGAACGCGACGCCTTCATCTCCAACGCGGCGCACCAGCTTCGCAACCCGGTCGCGGGAATCCAGGCGCAGGCCGAAGCGGCGACGACGGCCCCGAACGAGGCTGAGCTGCGGGTAAGGGTAGCCGAAGTGGCCGAGGCCGCGCGGAGAACCAGCCGGCTGACGCAACAGCTGCTGTCGATGGAGAAAGCCCGCGGCCGGAAGAACGATGAACTCAACGGGACGGTTGACCTTGCAGACATCGCGGCGCGGGCCCTGCGCCGTCATGGACCGCAAGCGCTCCGCAACGGGATGGATCTGGATTTCTCGGTCGACGGCACCTCCGGAGACATCCCAGGGGACCCGGTCATGATCGCCGAGGCGGTGGAGAACCTGGTCGACAATGCCCTGCGCTACGGCGCCGGGCCCGGCGGGTCGGTGGGGGTACATGTCGGTTTCGGAGACGAGAATGTCACCGTGACCGTAACCGATGACGGCCAGGGCATTCCCGAGACCGAACGAGAAAAGGTCTTCCAGCGCTTCTACCGCGTCCGGGAAGATGGGTCGGGCGGTTGCGGCCTGGGCCTGTCGATCGTCCGGGAAGTCGCCGAGCGGCACGGCGGTTCGGCATTCGTTGGAGAGTCCGCGCAGGGCTCCAGCCTCTCGATCATCCTGCCGCGGCGCCGGCCCGGCTCATGAAGCAACCGGGCCGGCAAGTCTCGCGACGTTGACGCGCCGACGGCGTCAGTTGCG
>JAVKCR010000035.1:0-5414 GCA_040222645.1 Rhodospirillales bacterium | reverse complement strand
GAAGAAGGAGACGGTCGACACCTATATCGAGGTGAACCGCAAGCTCGGCCAGACCGGCATCCGCTCGACCTACAATTTCATGATGGCCTTCCCCGGCGAGACCTGGGAGGACATGATGATGACGGTGGATCTCGGTCTCCGGATGATCGACGACAACCCGAACGCCTTCCTGAACCCCTACTACACCTTCGTGCCCTATCCCGGCTGCTCGCTCTCCGAACAGTTCGAACATCTGCTGCCGCGGGATCTCGAGGGCTGGGCGCAGTTCGACCGCTTCAACGCCCAGACACCGTTCAGCCAGCAGTTCCAGTTCGAGATCTCGAACATCGCCTTCTCGTCGAAATATGTCGGCCGGCGCTTCCTGAAGAAGTTCCCGGGCAATGCGAAGGTCGAGGACCTGACCGACCGCATGACCTGGGAATGGCGGCGCAAGAACTTCGCCGACAATATCTGGCACCGCTATCGCGAGGAGAATGCCGAGCTGATGCAGGAACTGTTCGGCGATTTCGCCTTCGACGCCGTCATCCGGGACCGCAAGAAGGTGACAACCACCGACCATGATATGCAGAAATTCGCGGAAACAAGGGAACCGGACGGTGAATTGCCCTATGCGGCTTCGGCTGTACGGCCGCGTGAACGCACGAAGACCCGGCATTCGACGTCCGCGTACGTAAACGTCGGCTCTGCGGATTACTGAGGCTAGCAAACGCGCTCATGGTGCTCAGGATTCCTCCCTCACCGCCGCTGACCGAGTCTGAAGTCGAGACCATGTATCGAGAACTGGTGGGCAATCACCGGGTCCTGCCGGCCGGCAAGGCCGTCATCTCCGGCTTCGTCGACGAGGTCTGTTCCTTCCTGGAACCCGGTGCAGCAGGGAAGATCCGGGGTGTCTTCGACCGCCACCTGGCCGGTGAAAAGGGCGATATGGACCTCGCCCCCATGGTCGACCGGCTCTGCGAACAGATCGCTCCGGCGGGGTTCGAGCCGGTCATCCAGAAACATGCGCTGAAGGCTCAAGCCGAAATTCGACGCATGGCCGGCACGATTCAGTCCGCGTTGGACGGGATCGGCGCCGAAGCGCGTATCGTCTTCATCGCGACCAAGCCCTACTTCCAGGTGCTGCGGGAAGCCGCCGTGCTCCGGCGGAACGGTTTCGCCTGTGCACTGATCTGCCTCCACAGGGTTCCGGACCCGATGCGCCCGGCCTTCGACGAAGCCTTCGACCACATCCTCGACGACATCCGGAATCCCGGTGTGCTGGCGCGCCTGCTGGAAACGCTGGAAGTCGACATCCTGCATGTGCAGTGCTGGATGTGGAGCTACTACCTCGCCCGCATTGCCATCGAGCGGAAGAAGAATGCGCGGGTGGTCTGCGAAATCTACGATTTCACCTCGGTCTATGCGCCGCGCGACGTGCTGGCGCGCAACTGGCCGCGCGAGATGGTCGACACCGACCTCGCCATGGAAAAGTTCCTCTGCACGCGGGCCGACGCTGTGACCCATCGCTATCACCCGGTGATCGACGATGAGCTGCGGGAACGCCATGGCGGGCTCGTGCGGACATTCTACATGCAACCCTGGCCGGCACGGGTCGTCAAACCGGCGCCCGGCGGCAAGCTATCGGGCCGGGACGGTATCCTGCGCATGGTCTATGCCGGGGGCATCATGCCGGACATGCCGGACACGCCGCCGGAACTGTTCACGCCACGAAGCATGCCGCGCACCTTCCGCGCCCTGCTCGAGCAGGGCTTCCATATCGACCTGCTGCACGATCCGCACCGACCGATCGCCCGCCAGAAGGGCATCGACGAATATCACCGACTGGTCGAAGACTTCCCGGGTTTCCGCCTGCTCGACGGCGTCTCGCCGGATCGCCTGCCGGAAACATTGTCGACCTATGATTTCGGCCTCGTTCTCACCCATATCGACCGCGACATCTTGCAAGTCGGACCCGGCCTGTTGCGCGGTGCGATCGGCACCAAGGTGTTCTCCTATGTCGAAGCCGGCATCCCGTCCATAGTCTGCAAGGAGTACGAGTACACCGCCGAGATCGTCGAGACGTACAATCTCGGCCTCGCCCTGATGACGCACGAGATCGAGACTTGCGGCGACCGTATCAGGTCATTCGACAGGGCGGCCTGCGAAGCGGCGATCCGGCGTTTCGGCGCGGAACACAGCATGGAACGGGAAATCGGCAAGCTGATCGCGCTCTACCGGGAGATCCTCTGAGCAAACCGCCGGGCCGCGTCAGGGCAGGCGCCAGTGCAGATCGGTTTCCGTGAACATCCGCGCCGCCGGGCTCCAGTAGCGATTGTAGATCGTCGGCACGTTGCGGGTCTTCTTGCAGTACTCGACCCAGAAGAAGTCCTCGCTGTCGTCGATCCAGCGCAGCCGGCCGGTGCGCTGCATCAGGTCGACCATGTCATGGTCGATGGTCTCGAACGGCAGCACATAGGGATTGCCGGTCATCACGCAGAGCAGGTCGCGCGCCGGGTACCAGGCCACCGGCGGCGGTTCCTTGAACCTGGTGTAGTAACTGTCCCCCTCGCGACGGCTGTTCCACCAGAATTCGTCCGGGTTCTTCAACCCGGTCTTGATGACCAGGTGCGGATGCCGGTGCATGGCGAAATCGACGAGATAGGAATTGGTGAAGAACTCCGCCGCATCCGGCCGGGCAAGGTCGCGGCGCAGTTCGGCATAGGCCGTCTCCATCATCACCCGCGGATGGCCAACGACGAGATAGTCGTAGGGTTTCATGCCGCGGAGCGTTCGGGCAAGACCGCGGCCGAAAACGTGGTCCGGCGGCGCCATCAGCACCAGCGCATTGCGCTCGATCGAGATTTCAGTCTGGTCCCAGACCGCCTGGTAGAGATAACCGCGCGCCGCCCCCGGCCCGCCCTGCTCGAGAATCTCGGTGTTTACCCGCCATTCGATGCCGGCCCGGTCGAGAATGCGCTTTACCTGGTGCAGCAGTGGCACTTCCCGGCTGGTGCAATAGATATGCTGGACGATCTCGTACTCGCCGGCCAGCGCCGGCAGATTGTCCGGCAGCAGCAGCGATGGCAGCATGGTATGCGCCATCAGGCGGGTGAACATGTCGCCGAAGAAGATGGTGCTGATATCCACCTTGCGGATCGGCGGTACGGCAGAGACGTCGTAGTTCCGAACCCGGAGCAGGAAACGTTCGAGACGAACCGGGATATCCGATTCCGGATCACCCGGCACCAGGTTGTCGCCGGGAACAAGAAGATCAGGGCCGACATCGAAACCGCGCGGTGCCTGGTCGTCGATCCGGGCGGAAAGCCGGTTTCCGGCCCGTACCAACACAAGGCGCATCCGGCCCGAGACAGGCTTCCCGGCAAGCGCAAAGCGGTCGACCCTGCGCCAACCGCCGCCATCACCGATCGAGAGAAATGGCAGTCCATTGCCATCAACACCGATCTCGAAACAGAAATCCTTCAGCGGTCGCAACAGCGTGACGCCTTCGGGACCGCTTCCCTGCCAGGTCAGTTCCGCATGCAGTTCGAAATCGTGGTCGGCCATCACCGCCATCGGCAGCCGGCAGCCATGCATCAGCGCATCGGCCGGCCGGCCGGCGAAATCCGTGTCGTGGCGCGGTTCGAAATCGGCATATTCCACAAGATCGTCGAGCTTGCCCTGCCAGCGCCGGATATGGGCGTAGTGGCGTTGCGCATCCCCGTCTTTCGGATCGCGGGTCAACGACGCCGCGAGATGCCGTTCCGCCTCCACCAGCTTGCCCTGGTAGGTCAGGCAATAACCCAGGGACCGCTCGTTCACGGCCGTCGGGTCGCGCCGAACGGCCTGTCGCAGCGCCATTTCCGCACGCGCCCATTGCGCCTTGAGATTGCCGATCAACCCGTCGATCACCGTGACCTCGGGCGCATCTCCGGGCAATTCCTGTGCGGTCGCGAGCGCCGACTCGGCAAGTTCCAGTTCGCTGTCGGCATCGCCGTAGCGGTAGGCCCACTGGTAGTAGCGGGCGATGTTCACATGGAAGCCGGCCTTGCGGACCCAGCCGAACTGTTCGCCCGGATGGGCTTCGACCAGCGCGTCCCACGCGGCCGCGGCCGCCTCCCAGTCGTCGCCCTTGTAGAGCGCATCGGCATGGCGAACCTTGAAGCGGATCTCGTCCGGGAACAACCTGATCGCCTCGGCCAGCGTTTCCACGGCCCCAGGGAAATCCTTCTTCTTCTCCTGGGCGAGCGCCAGCGCCAGCCAGGCATCCGCCGAGCTGCGCCCGAGCGAGATCGCGCGGCGCAACGCCTCGATGGCGACCGCCGTGCGCGGCCCTCCGCCGGAAAATTCGGCAAGGCCGAGCTCGAACCAGACATCGGCTGATCTCGGCGCAATCGATACAGCACGGCGGAGCGCTTCCGTCACCTCCGGTCCGATACCGGTTTGCTTCGCGACCTCGGCGAGGCGGAGAAACGAATCCTCCGGGCAGTTCGGGAATTGCGCCGCGGCGAGGAAGTGGATCTTGGCCGCCGCCGCATCGCCCCGTTCCTGTGCGATCACGCCCAGCAGGTAATGCGGCTGTGCATCCCGCGGCACGCGCAGGGCAAGGTCGCGGCAGAGCTTCTCCGCCGCGTCAAGTCGCCCGCCCTCAAGCTGGAGAGCGGCAATCTGCAAGTCGCGCTGCAGGGCAAGATCGGTCATATTGGCATCAATCGAAACACAATGGATTGTTTATGCCGCGAATCATTGAGAATCAGTATAGAGCCCGGACCGGCCGGGATCACAAATACGGACCATCCTGCCGACGATGAACAGACCGATGGACATGACCACCCGCCAGGCTTTCGCCTTCCTGCAGTCCGGTTTGGCGGAAAAGGCGGCGTTGCTGTTCGAGCGCGCACTGGAAATTGCCCCCGGTGACGGCATGGCGCTGCTCGGCCGCGGGCTCGCGCTCTCCGCGCTCCGCCGCTACGAGGAGGCGCTGGCGAGCCTCGATGCGGCAATCGACGGCGACTCCGCCTTCCAGGACGCCCATGTCGCCCGCTCGGAGGCGCTCGCGCGGCTCGGCCGGCACCGTGAAGAGGCGGACGCGCTGGCCGCGGCGATCGCGCTCGCCGGTTCACCGCCGCCGGAACTGCTGCTCCGTCATGCCAGCGCGCTGCGCCGGGCGGGAGACCATGCCGAGGCGGAACGCCGCCTGCTGCCGCTGCAGGATCGCCATCCCGACAATGCCGAGATCCGCCACGAACTCGGCCTCGTGGCGCTGGAGGATTCCCGCTATCCGATGGCGGTGGAGCGGTTCGGGGCTCTCGCCCGTCGTCACCCGGACATGACCGAGGCCTGGGTCAATCTCTGCATCGCCGCCAAGAACGACCGCCAGGACGAGCTTGCCATCTGTGCCGGCCGGCGTGCCGTGAAGATCGAGCCCGGTCTCGCCG
>JAVKCR010000034.1:0-7979 GCA_040222645.1 Rhodospirillales bacterium | reverse complement strand
GCGATAAATGGTATGGTGACAGTTGGCCCGAGGATATGGATGTGGTGCCGTCGGCACCGTTTCGCATCCCGCGCGAGATTTTCGCCAGGCGGCGCGCGGAAAAGCCGAAGAATATCCTGATCATGGCGTCGGTTTCGCTCTGGCAGCCGCGCTTCCACGAGATCACCCGCGCCATTGCAGAGGCTTTCCCGGACCGGACAATCTACATACAGGTCAAGGAAGTGTTCCAGTCTTTGGCGGTCGGCCAGCGCTATATCGAGCATGTCACCGCCGGCCTCGATCACGTGAAGCTCTATTCCGGCTCGCCCTATAACCTGTTCGACGACTGCCGTTATTCATTTTCCGACCCGTCGACGGTGTCTGTGGAACCAGCGGTCTGCGGCATTGCCGCCTTCGCCATCGATGCGGAGGGCATGCGCTCCAGCGTGCTGCACGAGGTCCCGGGCTTCTGCGTCACCTCCGCCGAGGCTGCGATTGCCCGTATACGCGGGATGGAGGACGGCAGCTGGCGCTATCCGGTCGCCGAACTCTCACGGGTGATCGACCTCACGGGCCGCACCTTCTTCGACCGGGTACGCATGGATCTCGGCCTCGCGCCGAAGGAAGAGGCGTGGCCCGCCTGGCCTGAACTGGACGACCCGACCGAACACTCTCCCAAGACAAGGAATACTGCATGACGACCTATCTCGTGACCGGCGCCGCCGGCTTCATCGGCGGTGCGCTGGCGCGCCGGCTGGCGGCAACCGGCGCGCGGGTGATCGGCGTCGACAATTTCTCGAACGCGTCCCGAGCCAGCGTTCCGGACGGCATCGAGTTCATCGAAGCCGACCTCGCCGAGCCGGGCATCCCGGACCGTCTGCCGCAGGAAATCGATGTCATCATGCACCTGGCCGGACAGGCATCCGGCGAGAACAGCTATCACGAGCCGCTGCGCGACCTGCAGGAGAACGCCGCCTCGACCATCAACATGATCCAGCTCGGCAGGAAGGCCGGGATAAGCCGCCTGGTGTTCGCCAGCTCGATATCCTGCTACGGCGAAGCCGGCGGCACGGCGCTGAAGGAATCCGACCCGCTGAACCCGAAATCCTGCTACGCGATCGCCAAGATCGCGGCTGAGAACTATGTCCGCATGTTCGCCGAGGAGGTGCCGTCGGTGATCTTCCGGCTGGTGAACACCTACGGCCCCGGCCAGAACATGGCGAACATGAACCAGGGCATGATCTCGATCTTCCTCGCCCAGGCGCTGAAAAGCGGGCGGGTACAGGTCAAGGGCAGCCTGGATCGCTACCGCGACTTCCTGTTCGTCGAGGATTGCGTCGATGCCTGGATCGCGGCAGCGGAAAACGACCGCGCCATCGGCCAGACAATGAATCTCGGAACCGGCCGCAAGACCACTGTCGGCGAGTTGCTCGCGGCCATGAAAATCCATATCCCGGCGATGGAATGGTATGTCGAGGGCTCCACGCCGGGCGATTCGACCGGCCATTTCGCCGACACCACCCGATTGCGCGAGGTTCTCGGCTTCAAGGCGAGCACCACGCTCACCGATGGGCTCGCGCCGTTCATCGAATGGGCGCGGAGAGAGTTCACGGCGTGAACATTGTCGGTTGACGTTACCCGGTCCACGGCCATATACGCTGTAGCGACAGCTATGCTACGTTCGAACGGTCGCATGCCGGGTGGCGCCAGGCGCGGTCGCGCCGGTTCGCCACACTGACCAACCAGAGGTTCCAGAATATGGGCATCAGGGTTCTTTTCATCTATCCGAACACCTACGGCATGAACATGCTGCCGCCGGCGATCGCGCTGTTCTCGGCGCTGCTGAAGGAGCGCGGCCATGAAGTCGCCCTGTTCGACGCCACCTACTACCAGACCGATCATGGCGTCGATTCCGACGGCACCAAGATGGATAACCTCAATGTCGTCGCCTAATAAATATTATAAATATTAATCAATCTGAAGCATTCCGACTGGCGCACCGACATCGAGGCGCAATACGACAAGTTCAAGCCGGATCTCGTCGCCATGTCGACGACCGAGGATATGTGGGAGCTCGGCTGCCGCATCGTCGGCCAGATTTCCGACCGCATTTCGCGTGATCGTATCCCGGTGCTGGTCGGCGGCGTGTTCGCCACCTTCGCGCCCGAGATCGCGATCCGTCATCCGCTGGTCGACGCGGTCTGCGTCGGCGAGGGCGAGAATGCCCTGATCGACCTGTGCGACCGGCTGCAGCGCGGCACCGCGTGGGACGACGTCACCAACCTCTGGGTCAAGCGCAAGGACGGCTCGGTCGTCAAGAACCCGATCTCGAACCCGGTGAACATCAACGAAAACCCGATGATCGACATGAGCCTGTTCGAGGACGCCAGGCTCTACCGCCCGATGTCGGGCAAGGTCTACCGCATGATGCCGGTGGAGACGATCCGCGGCTGCCCCTACAAATGCACCTTCTGCAACTCCCCGAACCAGATGGAGTTCTACAAGGAGAACGCGGATACCAGCTATTTTCGCAAGAAGAAGATGGACCTCGTCCACCAGGAGCTGGTGTTCAACAAGGAACATCTGAAAATCGAGTACAATTACTTCTGGGCCGACACCTTCCTCGCCATGTCGAACCGCGAGTTCGAGGAATTCTGCGAGATGTACCAGGACATCCGCCTGCCGTTCTGGATGCAGACCCGTCCCGAGACCATCAACGATTACAAGATCGAGAAGCTGGCCAAGGTCGGCCTGCACCGCATTTCCTTCGGGCTTGAGCATGGCAACGAGGCTTTCCGCGCCAAGCACCTGATGCGCGAGTTCAAGAACCAGGACATCATCGACAAGCTTCGCATTCCGAAGAAGTACGACGTGCAGTTCTCGGTCAACAACATCACCGGCTTCCCCTACGAGACGCGGGAGATCGCGATGGATACGGTCGAGATCAACCGCAACATCAACGCCGACAACCAGAACATCTATTCCTTCGTCCCGTTCCACGGGACGCCGCTGCGCAAGGTTTGCGAGATGCTCGGCCTGGTGAAGCCGGACGACATCACGAAATGCCTGACCGACAAGCCGATGCTGCATATGGAACAGTATCCCGAGAGCGAGATCGAGGGCCTGAAGAAGTGCTTCGTGCTCTACGTGAAGTTCCCGAAATCCCGCTGGGCCGACATCCGTCGCGCCGAGGCCGACACACCTGAAGGCAACCGCATCTTCGACGAGCTCAAGGCCGAGTTCATGGAGAAATACTTCACGGCGCCGGTCGACAACCCGAATGCCGAGATGCCGAACGTCGCCGATCTCGAATACGGCATGGCGATGAACGCCTGAGATGCTTCCCGCCGGCGGCCCGGACCTCCTGAAGGTCCGGGCGGTCCCGGCCAACCACCAGATCATGAAGACAATGTCCCGAACCGAACTGCTCTGCACCCTCGGTCCGTCGTCCGTGAACGAGCGGATCATCAAGCGGCTGACCGAACTCGACGTCACGTTGTTCCGGATCAACCTGTCGCACACCGCCGCCCATGATGTGGCCCAGGCCATCGACGACATCGCGCAACATACCGATGTGCCGATCTGCCTCGATACGGAAGGCGCCCAGATCCGCACCGGCAAGTTCGTCGACGGCAGCGTGGTGGTGCACGAGAACCGGCTGATCAGCGTCCACCGCCGCCGGGTGCCGGGTGATTCGCTCAACATCAATCTCTATCCCACGCACATCATCGACGACCTCGTGGTTGGCGACTTCATCTCCATCGACTTCAATTCTGTCCTGGCCCAGGTCATCGAGACCGGGCCGGAGACGGTGACGCTGCGCGTCATCAACGGCGGCAAGATCGGCTCCAACAAGGCGGTGACCCTGCAGCGGCCGATCGACATGGACCCGCTGACGGAGAAGGACGTCGCCGCCATCGCCATCGGCCGCGACAAGGGCATCCGCCACTACGCGCTCTCCTTCGCCAACCGGCGCTCCGACGTCGAGCAGATCCGTGAACTGGCCGGCCCCGACGCCTTCATCATCTCGAAGATCGAATGCCGTAACGGCCTCACCAACCTCGACGCGATCACGGAAGCCTCCGACGCCATCCTGATCGACCGCGGCGACCTTTCCCGCGAGATACCGATCTCGCGAATCCCGGCGGCGCAGAAGATGATCATCGGCCGCGGCAAGGCGATCGGCCGCAAGGTCTATGTCGCCACCAACCTGCTCGAATCGATGATCGAGGCGCCGCTGCCGACCCGCGCCGAGGTCAACGACATCTACAACACGCTGGCCGACGGCGCCGACGGCCTGGTGCTTGCCGCCGAGACGGCGATCGGCAAGTACCCGATCGAATGCGCCCAGATGGTGCGACAGGTCGCCGGCGAATTCGCCAAGTCCCTCGACGGCGACGCGCTGCAGCCCTTCGCCGACCCGGTGAGCCAGCTCGCCCCGCCGCATGGCGGCGAACTGGTGCAGCTGAACGCAACCGAGGCGGAGGCCCTTGAGGCTGCCGCCCTGCCGCAGGTCCGCCTCGACGACAACACGCTCTCCGATATCGAACAGATCGCGCTAGGCACCTATTCGCCGCTGCGTGGTTTCATGGGACCGGACGAGCTGGATGCGGTGCTCGACACCTGCCGCCTGCCGGACGGCACTGCCTGGACCATGCCGATCCTGCTGCATGCGCCGGCGAACCTGCCGGTCGGGGAGGGCCGGGTGCTGGTGACCGCCGCCGACGGCGCGGCCCATTCGATCCTCGACATCCGCCGGATCTTCGAGACCGACCGCGCCTCAACCGCGCAGCGCTGGTACGGCACCACCGACGCCCGCCATCCCGGGGTGGCGCTGCTGGAAAGGCACGGCTGCCGCTTCGTCGAAGCCGGCGTGAAACTGATCAGGCGCCGCGCCGGCGGGTTCAGCCGCTATGACCTGACCCCGGCGCAACTCCGCTTCATCTTCGCCCACAAGGGCTGGGGCCGGGTGGTCGGCTTCCACAGCCGCAACGCGCCGCACCGCGCGCACGAGCATATCCAGCTCGCCGCCATCGAGCGCTGCCACGCCGACGGCCTTCTGATCAGCCCGGTAATCGGCGCCGGCAAGCAGGGTGACTTCCTGCCCAACATCATCCTCGATTCCTACCAGGCGATGCTGGATTTCGGCATCTACCCGCCGGGCCGGGTGGTGCTGTCGAGCTTCCAGACCTGGCCGCGCTATGCCGGGCCGCGCGAGGCGGTGTTCACCGCGCTCTGCCGCAAGAACATGGGCTGCAGCCATTTCGTCATCGGCCGCGATCATACCGGCGTCGGCGGCTTCTACGCGCCGGAAGAGAATGTCCGTATTTTCGAGCGACTCGGCGACATCGGCATCGAACCGGTGTTCTTCGACGCGGTTGGCTACAACCACGCGACCGCCCGCCACGAGACCATGGACCATGACGGCGTCGAGGCGATCAGCGGCACCTTCATCCGCGATTCGCTGGTCGCCGGACGCCCGGTGCCGGAATGGATGATGCGGCGCGAGGTGCAGGAATGCATCGCCGCCGAACTGCGCGCCGGCCGGCCCGTCTTCCAGGAATGACACCATCACCGGAAACCAGATGACCGCGCCCGACTACCAGGCGATCCGGCAGCATATGGCGACCGTCGGGCTGGTCGCGCTCGTCACCACGGGACGCACCGGCACCGATTTTTTCCAGTCGCTGATGGACGGCCATCCGCAGGTCTTCGGTTTCACCGGGCAGTATCACTTCAACTGGTTCTGGGAGCAGTCTGCCTGCGCGCGCTCCGGCCTGCCGATCGAGGCCGGGGACATCGCCGACGAGTTCATCGGCCTGATGCTATACCGCTTCCGCACACGCTATGACGCCATCGAGCGCAAGGGCGAGCTCGGCGAGAACCGCGACAGCGAGGTCGATGTCGACCGTACCGCCTTCCGCCGGCACCTGGTCGCGCTGCTCGACGGCGTCGAGATCACGCCAAAGACTTTCCTGCCGGCCAGCTACGCCGCCTTCGCGCTGGCGCGGGGCGAGGATCCCCTCGAACGCCGCATCATCCTGCACCATGCGCACCGCATCCGCGGCATCGCCCCGCTGCTCCGGGATTTTCCCGAGGCCAGGGTAATCTGCATGATCCGCGACTACCGGGCCAACTATGTATCCGGGGTCGAGAACTGGCGGCGCCACGAGCCGGCGACAGACAATCCCTCCTACCCGGTCTATATCATCTGGCGCGCCGTCGACGAGGCGAACGCGCTGGCCAGTCTGCCCGCCGATCGGCTGCGCGCGCTCAGGCTGGAAGACCTCGGCTCGCGCGACGTGCTGGCGGAGATCGCCGGCTGGCTCGGCATCGATTTCGACGATTGCCTGACCCGCTCGACCTGGGGGGGCTTGCGCTGGTGGGGCGACCGCATCTCGGTCAATTCGCCGAAAACGGAAGAAACCGGTTTCTCGCCAACGATGATCTCGAATTCCTGGCGCAAGAAGCTCGGCCGGCTCGACATCTTCGTGCTCGACAGCATTCTCGAGCCGCAGCTGCGCCATTACGGCTACCTCGAAGCACCGCCCGGATCGCGGCTGCGCGACCTGCTGGCCGCCGCCGCGATCCTGCTGCCGACCTGCTACGAACGGCGCTATCTCGCGCCGAAGCGCGTCTTCGCCATGCTCCGCCGCGCCGACATCAAGGGCCTGCTGCGCCTTGCCTGGCATCCCCTGCGACGGATCGTGCTGTTCTATCGCTGGCTCGCGCGCAAGCTTGCCGGAAAGGTCTTCCTGATGACGCGCTTCGGAAGCGGCGGATGACCGCCATTCTCCGCAAGCTCTGGTCTCTCGTCGGACAACGCGACCGCCGCCAGCTGCTGCTGTTGCTGATACCCATGCTGCTGGTAGCGATGCTCGAGATGGCCTCGATCAGCCTGATCGTCCCAGTGGCGCAGGTTCTGCTGGGTGAACCGGGAAAGCTGTCGGCGCTCGCCCCCGAAATCCTGCGCCACCTGATCACGCCGGCCAGCGTTCTCGGCGCCTTCATCGCCTTCTTCCTGGTCAAGAACGCCGCCCTGCTCAGCCTGACGCACCTGGTCAACGCGGTGATCCACCAGCAGATGGCCCGGTTCCTGTCGAACCTGTTCGACGCCTACATGTCGCGTCCGCTGCAGTTCCACCAGCAGACAAACTCGGCGATCGTTCTGCGCAACCTGGTCTCGGGGTCCGGCGTCACCTTCGACTGTATCCGGCTGATCATGATGATGGCGCTCGAGACCCTGCTGATGCTCACCGCGATCGGCATCATCACTGTCGCGGCACCCACGGTCACCCTCACTATGGCGGGAATCCTGGGTGTCGTCGGCCTAGTCTACTACCGGCTGTCCGGCCCGATCTTCCGCCGCTGGGGAGAGCGGACCATGAACGAGGAGGGCCGGCTGATCCAGTGGATCAACCAGGCGCTTGCGACGGTCCGGGAAATCAAGCTGCTCGGCCTCCACAATTTCGTCTCGGTCAACGTGGCCGACACTGCCAGCCGCCGCGCCCTCTATCTCGGCCGGTCCGCCACCGGGGACCAGGTACCGCGGCTGCTGATCGAGACGGTTATGGTGATCCTGTTCGTGATCCTGCTCTCCAGTCTCGTCGCCACCTCGACAGATGCCGGCGAGGCGCTGACGCTGCTCGGCCTGTTCGGCATGGCGGGGTTGCGCATCATGCCGTCGATGAACCGGCTGCTGCAGAACACCGGCATGGTGAAGCAGCGTTCCGCCTATATCGATACGTTGAGCGCCGACCTCGCTGCGGCGAAGGTCGATTCGGACCTGCCACCGCCGGACGCCGGCACAGAGCCGTTCGAGTTCATCGACCGGATCGAGTTCGAGAATGTCGGCTTCTCCTATGGCGGCGCCGACAGGGCCGCGGTTTCCGGTCTCAACCTCACGATTCGGCGCGGCGCTTCCATCGGCATCGTCGGTGCGTCGGGGGCCGGAAAGACCACGCTGATCGACCTGCTGCTCGGCTTGCTGCCGGCGGATG
>JAVKCR010000033.1:0-4788 GCA_040222645.1 Rhodospirillales bacterium | reverse complement strand
ATCCCGACCATCCCGAACTACATCATCACCTCCTCGATCGCCGGCCCCGCCCTGCTCGAGCTCGGCGTGCCGCTGATCGTCAGCCACATGTTCGTGTTCTATTTCGGCATCCTCGCCGACCTCACCCCGCCGGTGGCGCTCGCCTGCTTCGCCGCCGCCCCCATCGCCCGGGCGAACGGGCTGCGCATCTCGATGGAGGCGATCAAGACCGCGTCGGCCGGCTTCGTGATCCCCTTCATGGCGGTCTATACCCCGGCGCTGATGCTGCAGGACGGCGGACCGCTGGCCGAGAGCATCGGTTACGTGCCGGCGGTGATCTACATCCTGCTGAAGACCGCCATCGCCATCGCCATGTCCGGCATCGCGGTGATCGGCTTCGCCACCGGGCCGATCGGCTGGCCGGAGCGGCTGCTGGCCGCCGCCGCCGCCCTCACCCTGATCGCAGCACTGCCCGTCACCGACGAGATCGGCTTCGCGCTGGCCGCCGCGTTCATCGCCGTGACCTGGTACCGGGGCCGGCGCCGGGCGGCGGCGGCACGCCAGACCGGCGGAGACTGAGCGTGGGCGGGGCGGCCTGCCTGCTGATCGCCGGCAAGCAGACCATGCTCGCCTCCGCCGCCTTCGTGCTAAGCTGGAGCCATTCGGTCGAGAAGACGGCATGGCAGGAGCAATGGGTCGTCCGCGGGGACGGCCTCCAGCTTGTCGAGGCGAGGGTTAAAGGGTCCGGCGCCGGAATGGACCCGGGCGACGGCGCCCGGCTTGAAGACGGCTGGTGGATCTGGCCGGTCGACGCGCTGGCAATCTCCCGGCTGGTGCTCGCCTCCTCCGGCGCAACGGCAGGCGGATGGCGGCTCTGCCATGACGGCGGATGCCGGACAATCGGCGCCGAGCCGGGCCCGCCGGTCACCCTGGAGCCCTGCGGAAAATGACACCGATTGCGGTGCGAGCGGCGGCGCGTAATATGAGGCCGTTCCGCCCCCGTTCGAACGAGACGACGTGACATGAACCGCGTGACAGGCCGCAATGTCCTCCTCGCCGCCGGCCTTGCCGCGGCGGCGGCCATCCTTGCCTGGCAGGTCGCCTACCGGGCGTCCCTGTCCGGAACCGAGACGCAGCTGGCGCAGAACCTCGCCGTCACCAAGCGCGCGGTCGAGAGCGAGATCGAACGGTTCCGGCATCTGCCTCCCGTCGTCGGCGAGGACAGCCGCATCCTCGACGCCCTTGCTGCGCCGCGCGACAGCACGGTCACCGGCCGCGCCAACCTTTATCTCGAGACCGTCGCCGACCATTCCGGCGCTGCCCAATTGTACCTGCTTAACGACAAGGGCACGGCCATCGCCGCGTCGAACTGGGCGACGTCCGAGACCTTCGTCGGCAACAATTACGGCTTTCGCCCCTATTTCCTCGATGCGCTGGAAACCGGCCAGGGCCGCTATTACGCCATCGGCGTGACCACCGGCAAGCCCGGCTATTTCCTGTCCCGGCGCATCGCCGCCGGCGACGGCGCCATCGGCGTGGTGGTGGTGAAGCTCGACCTGCAGGCGCTCGAAGCGGCCTGGCAGACCGCCGGCGTGCAGACCGCCATCGCCGACCGCCACGGCGTGATCTTCCTGTCCGGCAACCGGGACTGGACCTACCGGCCGTTGCGCCCGCTCGGCGCCGACGCGCTGGCCAGGCTGGCGCAGGAGCGTACGTATGACGGCATCGACATAGCCAACCGTACGCCCCTGTTCGAAACCGATATCCGCATCGCGCCCGGCAGCCTGCCCGAACGGCTGTTCATCGACGAGGAGGCCGACAACCTCGTCAGCCGCTTCAGGCAGGTCGAACCTGACGGCTGGATCCTGCTGTCCGCCCGCTCGACCCGGCCGGCGCGGGATTTCGCCGCCTTCTGGGCCTTCGCCGGCGCGCTCCTGGCCATTCTCGCGACCGGTATCTTCTATGCCGTCCAGCAGCGCCGGCAGATCGTCCAGCTCCGGCTGCGCCAGCACGAGGAACTCGAACGCAAGGTGGCGGAACGGACCGCGGATCTCGCCCGCGAGGTGGATATCCGCAAGCGTGCCGAGGCCGATCTGCGCGCCGCCCAGGAAGGGCTGATCCATTCCGAGAAGATGGCGGCGCTCGGACGCATGTCGACGGCGATCGTTCACGAGGTCAGCCAGCCGCTGGCCGCCATGGAGGCGACGCTGGCCAGCGCCGGGGCGATGGCGGCGCGCGAAGGCGGGACGAATGTCGCCGATCGCCTGGAAAAGGCCCGCGGCCTGATCCGCCGCATCCAGCGCACCATCAAGCATCTCCGGACCTTCAGCCGGAAGGACGCCTCCGAACGCGAGCCGGTCGCCATCGACGGGGCGGTGATCAACGCCATCGAGCTTGCCCGCCCCCGCGCATCGGATACCGGCACCGAACCCCGGTTCCTCGCCGAGGGACCCGCACCGATGGTCAACGCGGTCGCCATCAAGCTGGAACAGGTGTTCCTCAACCTGCTGCTGAACGCCTTCGATGCGGTCGCCGGGCAGCCCGATGGCCGCATCGAGATCAGCCGGGGGATCGTCGAGAGTTCCGTCGAGATCCGGGTAGAGGACAACGGCAGCGGCATCGCGCCCGCCGACCTGCCACGGATCAGCGAGCCCTTCTTCACCACCAAGCAGACCGGTGACGGGCTCGGGCTGGGTCTCGCCATCTCGCGCACCATCGTGCAGGAGTTCGGCGGCGACATCGGCTTTGCCGGCCGCGCGGGCGGCGGCACCATCGTCACCGTACGCCTGCCGCTCTGCGACATCACGGGCGCCGCCACGACCATGGCCGCGGAATGACCCGCGGCGCCGTTTTCCTGGTCGACGACGACAGCGACCTGCTGACGGCAACCGCCGACTGGCTGGAGGTCAGCGGCTTTGCCGTACGTGCCTTTCCCTCGGCCCGCTCGGCGCTGAGCGCGCTCGAGAAGGAAGCGCCGGACCTGGTCGTCACCGACATCCGGATGCCGGGCATGGATGGCCTTGGCTTCCTCGCCGCGATCCGCGAGCGGCACCCGGCCCTGCCGGTGGTGATGATGACCGGCCACGGCGACGTGCCGCTGGCGGTGAACGCCATGCGCCAGGGGGCGGAGGATTTCCTCGAGAAGCCGATCGATGCCGACCATCTGGTCGCCGTGCTCGACCGCGCCGTCGGCAAGACCCGCCTGCACCAGGAAATCCACCGCCTGCAGCAGAGCCTGCAGGAAAGCCGCGAGGCCGGCGGGCTGCTCGGCGATTCCCCCGGCATCCGCGACCTGCGCGACCGGATACGCGCGCTGGCCGACATCGATGTCGACGTGCTGGTGATCGGCGAGACCGGCACCGGCAAGGAACTGGTGGCGCGCGCCCTGCACGAACAGGGCCGCCGCGCCGCGGGGCCCTTCGTGGCGGTGAATTGCGCCGCGGTGCCGGAAAGCATCTTTGAAAGCGAGATATTCGGCCATGCGAAAGGCGCCTTCACCGGCGCCCAGCAGGACCGGACCGGCAAGTTCGAGCATGCCGCCGGCGGCACCATCTTCCTCGACGAGATGGAATCCATGCCGTCCGCCCTGCAGGCGAAGATCCTCCGGACCCTGCAGGAACGCAACATCGAACGGCTCGGCGAAATCAAACTCAGGCCGCTGGATGTCCGCGTGATCGCCGCCGTCAAGAGCGTCCGCTCGGCCGACCACGAGGGCAGCCTGCTGCGGCGCGATCTCTATTACCGGCTGGCATCGGTCGAACTCGTCATCCCGCCGCTGCGCCGGCGCGGCGGCGACATCGCCCTGCTGTTCACCCATTTCGCCACCCTCGCCGCCGCCCGCTACGGCCGCCCGCTGCCCGCGATCGACGATGCCCTGCTGCGCCGTCTCGAAACGCATGGCTGGCCGGGCAATGTCCGGGAACTGAAGGCCGCCGCCGAACGCCATGCGCTCGGGATCGGCGATGCGGCCATGCCCGACGCCGCTGCGCTCCCGCTGCCCGGCGAAACGCTGGCGGAGCGGATCGATGAATTCGAGGCCGCGGAGATCCGCAAGGCGCTCGATGCCTGCGGCGGCCGCACCGCGGACGCCGCCGACCGCCTCGGCCTGCCCCGCCGCACGCTGGCCGACAGGATGGCGCGGCACGGGATCAGGCGGTAGGGAGTCCGCATCATGGTTATCGAGGCGCGCCAGGACTGGTCGACGGAGATCTACGGGGGCAACGCCCGGTTCGTCGCCGATTACGGTGCGCCGCTGGTTGACATGCTCGCGCCCCGGCACGGCGAACGGATTCTCGATCTCGGCTGCGGCGACGGCGCGCTGACGGAGCGGATCATCGCCCGCGGCGCCGATGTCGTCGGCATCGATTCAAGCCCCGATCTGCTGGCGGCCGCCCGGCAGCGCGGTATCCGGGTGCTGGAGATGGACGGACAGGAGATGACCTTCGAGCGCGAGTTCGACGGAATCCTGACCAACGCCGCCCTGCACTGGATGCCCGAGGCGGAGGCCGTCCTCGACGGCGTCGCCCGGGCGCTGGTGCCGGGCGGGCGCTTCGTCGGCGAGTTCGGCGGTCACGGCAACGTGGCGGCGATCGTCACCGCGCTGCTGGCCGCGCTCCGGATGGAGGGGCATGGCACGGCGAACCGCCATCCCTGGTTCTTCGCCACGCCGGACCAATACGCCGCGATGCTGGAACGCGCGGGCTTCGAGGTCGTCGAGATCGGCCTGATCCCGCGCCCCACCCCGCTGGCCACCGGCATAAGGGGCTGGCTCGCCGCCTTCGGCAACCCGTTCGTGGAGGGACTGGCGAC
>JAVKCR010000032.1:0-3453 GCA_040222645.1 Rhodospirillales bacterium | reverse complement strand
GCGCGGTGCCGGGATCGGCGGTTTGCTGGGCGAGGCTATTGTCGTAGACGGCGCCATGCTGGTCCGGCGCGGCCTGACGCTCCTGCCGGAACGCGACATAGATGTAGCCTGCGAGCAGCAGCAGGAAGGCGGCGCCGGTGATCCGGCCGGCGGGCATGGTGGCGGCGAGGGCGGCGAAGAGCACGGATACCGCGATCATGAACATGCCGTCGCGGCGCAAGGCGGCGGAGGTCACCCGGATCGGGCAGAGGATCGCCGACGCGCCGACGATGAGCAGGATGTTGGCGATGTTCGATCCGACGATATTGCCGTAGGCTATGCCGGGCGCGCCGCCGAGGGCGGCCTGCACGGAGGTCACCAGTTCCGGCGTCGAGGTGCCGAAGCCGACCAGCGTCAGCCCGATGACCAGCGGAGACACGCCAAGCCGGCCCGCCACCTGCACGGCGCCGCGCACGAGCAAATCACCGCCGACGATCAGCAGGACAAACCCGCCGAGCAGTGGCAACCAGATATCGAACATTATTTAGCACACCCCAGTTGTCGCGAGCGAACAGACGCCGCCGACGGGCACTGAGATGGATCGGGAAAAGGGGAATGCAAGGGGTGGCGGTTGCGGAATCGGATGCTATCTCGGCAGGGGTCTCCGGAACGCGGTGCATCCCCCCGGACCCTCCCGTCCGGGGGGATGCCGCCTCCCGCCTAGGCCGCGCGGCTCATCGCCGGGCGCGCGCGTTCGATGAATTCCCCGTGCAGCGCCTTGATGACCGGCTTGAGGATGTCGCGGTCGAGGATGAACTGGACGTCGACATTGCGCGGGCCCTGGCTGGCGCCGATGGCGCTGTAGCCGGCATCGGCGATGGCGACGAGACCGCGCTGCAGCACCGACAGGCCGTTCAGGTCGCGCCCGATGACCGAGGCCATGGAGAGCATGCGGATGGTGATCTCGGCGGACGGGTAGAGCGCCGCCAGATCCTTCTCGACCCGGCGCATGGTCTTCAGCGAGGTGTCGAGATAGTGGGTGATGGTGTTGGCGTTCGACACCTTGGAGACGATGCGCACGTTGTGGCGCTTGAGCGCCTCCAGGATGGCGGTGTCGTAGCCCTTGACCCCGACCATGTCCTGCTCGAACAGTTCCAGCGTCAGGATGTCGAGGCCGGTGATGATCTCCACCGCCGGCGTTTCCGCCTTGCGGTCGTCGATCAGGGTGCCGGGATCGTCAGGCTCGAACGCGTTGGTGACCCGGAGCGGCACGTCGGCCTGGCGCAGCGTCTTGGCGGCCTTCGGGTGGATCGCCTCCATGCCCATGTTCGAGAGCTGGTCGGCGACATCGTAATTGGTGCGGCCGAGCTTCTGCACCGCGCCCTCGCCGACGAGTTTCGGGTCGCAGGAGGAGAGGTGGAATTCCTTGTGGATGATCGCCTCGCGCGCCGAGGTCAGCGCGGCGATCTTCGAGAAGGTCACCTCGGAATAGCCGCGGTCGAATTCCCGCATCAGGCCGTCGGCGCATTGCGCATAGCCGGTGACGATCGGCATTTCCGTCTGCGGGTCGATGCGCGCCATCGCCGCCGTTATGCGCTCGTCGAGGCTGGAATCGCCCTCGTCGCGCCAGCCCGACAGATCGACGAAACGGGCGTTGACGCCGGACCGCTGCAGCAGCAGCGAGGTGACGAAGGCCGAATGCGCCTCGCCGATGCCCGACAGCAGTTCGCGGATCTGCAGCATGTGTTCCGACAGCCGGAAATGGCCGTAGGCGCAGAGCCGCTGCAGGTCGATCAGGCAGTTGCGCGCGCCGAGCATGCGTTCGTCGACGAAGCTGTCTGCCTGCTCGATATCGCCGGGATGGTCGAGGACGGCGTGGTTGATGCGCTGCATCTCCTCGCCGACCCGGTTCAGCGCGCCGTGCCAGTCGTGATCGGTGCCGGCGCTGGCGAAATGCGCGTAGACACCGGGTTCCCCCGTCTTCTTGTGCTCCAGCAGCAGGTCGGTGATGCCGCCGAAGGCGGAGACCACGAAGACGCGGCCGTAAAGGTCGTCACCCTCGCGGGCGCCGATGAACAGGGTGTCCTTGAGTTCGTCCAGGCGGGACATGGAGGTGCCGCCGATCTTCTCGACGGTATGGGATGCGCGGGTCATGGTCTGATCAGTCCGTGAGTTCTTCGGCCGGTGCGTAGGAGCCGTCCTCGCGATGGACTTCCTTGCCGGTCACCGGCGGGTTGAAGCAGCAGGCCATGTGAAGGTCTTCCTCGGCCCGCAGGATATGCTTGTCGTGCAGGTTGAGCGCGTACATCACGCCGGGCCTGATCTCGTGCGTCTCGCCGGTGGCGAGGTCGGTGATCGAGCCCTTGCCCTGCATGCAATAGACGCTCTCGAAATGGTGCTTGTAGTGGAAGGTGTGTTCCGAGCCCGCCTCGAGCACGGTGATGTGGAACGAGAAACCCATCCCGTCATCGGCCAGCAGCAGGCGCGTCGAGGTCCATTGCGCGTCGGCGATATGCCGGTCGGTGCCCTGCAGTTCGTTGTAGTCGCGTACGATCATCGAGCGTTACTCCGCCGCCATCTTCTGTTTTCCCGTCACATCCTGGATGGCCTGCGACAGGATGTCGAAGCCTTCGCGCATGATCGCCTGCGGAATGGTCAGCGGGGCGAGGAATTTCACCACCTCGTCATGGGCGCCCGACGTCTCGATCACCAGGCCGAGTTCCCAGGCCCGCGCGCAGATCGCGCCGGCCAGCTCGCCAGAGCCGACATCGATGCCCTGCATCATGCCGCGGCCCTTGACGCGGGCGCCGTCGATCATCCCGGCGAGGTCGTTCAGCGCCGTGGTCAGGATGGCGGACTTGTGCCCGACCTCCGTCGCGAAGGCGTCGTCGGACCAGAACTTCTCGATCGCCACCCGGGCGGTCACGAAGGCATGGGTGTTGCCGCGGAAGGTGCCGTTATGCTCGGCCGGCTTCCAGATGTCGTGCCGGGGCCGTATCAGCAGCGCGGCGAAAGGCAGGCCGAAACCCGACAGCGACTTCGCCTGGGTGATCATGTCCGGCTCGATGCCGGCGTTCTCGAAGGAGAAGTAGGTGCCTGACCGGCCGCAGCCGGACTGGATGTCGTCGACGATGGTGAGCGCGCCGTGCTTGCGGGCGATCTTCTCGATGCCCTGCATCCAGGCATCGGAGGCGGCGTTCAGCCCGCCCTCGCCCTGGATCGGCTCGAAGATGAAGGCCGCCGGGGCATCGATCCCTGACGACGGGTTCGAGAGCATCGCGTCGATGACCTCGAGGGTGTCGACATCCTCGCCCAGCGCGCCCTCGAACGGCATGTGGGTGACGTCGCCGAGCGAACCGCCGCCGGCGCCGCCGCGCTTCGAGGCGTTGCCGGTCAGCGCCAGCGCGCCCATGGTCATGCCGTGGAAGCCGTTGGTGAAGGCGATGACGTTGCGCCGGCCGGTGATCTTGCGGG
>JAVKCR010000031.1:0-6032 GCA_040222645.1 Rhodospirillales bacterium | reverse complement strand
CCCATGAATGGGGGAGGCGACGTAACAACTATCGCCTCCCCCGCTTGCGGGGGAGGTGCCCGAAGGGCGGAGGGGGCCGGTTTGTCCATGACTGACTCCATCCTTCTCACCGTCACCTCTGGCGTCGCCCGCCTGACGCTCAACCGCCCGGAAATCCGCAACGCCTTCGACGATGCGCTGATCGCGGTGCTGAACCGCACCCTCGACGAGCTCGCCGCCCGCGACGATGTCCGCCTGCTGGTGCTCACCGGTGCCGGCAAGGCGTTCTCCGCCGGCGCGGACCTCAACTGGATGCGCCGGATGGCGGATTACAGTCACGACGAGAACCATGCGGATGCCATGGAACTCGCCAAGCTGCTCCGCCGGCTGAACGAGTTTCCGCGCCCCGTGATCGCGCTGGTCAACGGCCCGGCCTATGCGGGTGCCGTCGGGCTGGTCTCCTGCTGCGACATCGTGCTGGCCTCTGCCGAAGCGAGTTTCGCCATTTCCGAGGCGAAGCTCGGGCTGATCCCGGCGACCATCTCGCCCTACGTGGTCGCCGCACTCGGTGAGCGGAACGCGCGCCGCTACGTCCTCTCGGCGGACGTCTTCGATGCGGCAGAGGCGAGGCGTATCGGCCTCGTGCACGAGGTGGTGGCGCATGACAATCTCGCCGAGGCTGGCGAGACGCTCATCTCGCGCATGCTGAAGAACAGCCCGAACGCCATGACCGCCTGCAAGCCGCTGATTCGTAACGTTGTGTCGCGGCCGGTGGACGACACGCTGATGGATTATACCGCCCGTGGCATTGCCGATATCCGGGCAAGCGCGGAGGGGCGGGAAGGCGTCGCCGCCTTCCTCGAGAAGCGCAGGCCCGCCTGGGTGCAGGAGCAGGAATGATGTTCTCGTCGATACTCATCGCCAACCGGGGCGAGATCGCCTGCCGCGTCATGCGTACCGCCAGGAAGCTGGGGCTGCGCACCATCGCGGTCTATTCCGAGGCCGATGCCAATGCGCTGCATGTCCGCGAGGCGGACGAGGCGGTGCTGATCGGCCCGGCCCCGGCGCGGGAGAGCTACCTGGTGATCGAGAAGATCATCGCGGCGGCGAAGGAAACCGGCGCCGAGGCGATCCATCCCGGCTACGGCTTCCTGTCCGAGAATGCCGCTTTTGCGCGGGCCTGCGAGGAAGCGGGCATCGTCTTCGTCGGCCCACCGGCGAGCGCCATCGATGCGATGGGCTCGAAATCCGCCGTTAAGTCGCTGATGGCAAAGGCGGGCGTGCCGCTGGTGCCCGGCTATCACGGTGATGACAAGTCCATTGCGACGCTGGCGTCGGCTGTTCGCGATATCGGCTTTCCCGTGCTGATCAAGGCGACCGCTGGCGGCGGCGGCAAGGGCATGCGCCGCGTCGACCGGGAGGAGGATGTCGAGACCGAACTCGCCGCCGCCCAGCGCGAGGCGCTCTCCTCCTTCGGCGACGCGAAGGTGCTGGTCGAGCGATTGCTGGAACGGCCGCGCCACGTGGAAGTTCAGGTTTTCGCCGACGCGCATGGCCATTGCGTGCATTTGTTCGAGCGCGACTGCTCGATCCAGCGCCGCCACCAGAAGGTGGTGGAAGAGGCGCCGGCCCCCGGTGTAACCCCGGAACTGCGCGCGGAAATCGGCGCGGCGGCGGTCGCGGCGGCCGTGGCCATCGGTTATGTCGGCGCCGGCACGGTCGAGTTCCTGATGGACGAGGACGGTTCGTTCTACTTCATGGAGATGAACACCCGCCTGCAGGTCGAGCATCCGGTGACCGAGTTGATCTCCGGCCTCGACCTCGTCGAACTCCAGCTCCGTGTCGCCGCCGGTGAGGAACTCCCGGTCGGACAGGACGACCTCGTACCGAATGGCCACGCGATCGAGGTCCGGCTCTATGCCGAAGACCCGGCGGGTGGCTTCCTGCCGGCGACGGGCACGCTCTCGCATCTCCGCTACCCGGCGCAATCGGGCAATATCCGCGTCGACGGCGGGGTCGCCGAGGGTGACGAGGTCGGGGTGCATTACGATCCCATGATCTCGAAGATCATCGTCTGGGACCGCGACCGCCCGTCCGCCGTCCGCCGCCTGCGCGCGGCGCTGGATGCCACGGAGGTCGCGGGCCTCAGGACCAACCGCGATTTCCTCCGCGCCATCGCCTACCACCCGGCCTTTGCCGCGGCGGAACTGGATACCGGCTTCATCGCCCGGCACGAAACAGCCCTGTTCGCGGAACCCGCGCTCGATCTCGACGAGGCGTTGGCACTGGCATCGCTGCATGTACTGCTCACCCGCAAGGCGGAGACGGAACGCCGGGCGGCGGCCTCTGCCGACCCGTACTCGCCTTGGAACATGGCGACCGGCTGGCGGCTCAACGACCGCAAGCGGATGGCGCTGGAATTCCGCATGGGAGACGACATCGAACGTGTCGAGGTGGCGTATGGCGACCAGGGCTACCGCATGACGACCCTGACCTCGGCGCTCGATATCTCGGGCAGTCTCACCGGTGACGGCCGGATAGAGGCGGTGATCGGCGGGACGCGCATCTGCGCCGGAATGGCCGAGGATGCGGGGGTGCTGACGCTCTTCATCCGGGGCGAGGCGATCCGTCTCGCGCTCATCGACCCGGCCCATGCCGGCGAGGAGGAGGGCGTCTCTGAAGGCGGGCTCGTGGCCCCCATGCCGGGCAAGATCATCGCGGTCCACGTTGCCGCCGGCGAGGCGGTCGAGGCCGGCCAGGCGCTGGTGGTGATGGAGGCGATGAAGATGGAACACACCATCCGCGCGCCGGAAGCGGGTCTCGTCCGCGAGGTGTTTTTCACCGCTGGTGACCAGGTGCCGGATGGCGCCGAACTGCTGGCGCTGGCGAAGGGAGAGGGTTGATGGCGCTGCCGAAGAAGGTCCGCGTTGTCGAGGTCGGTCCGCGCGACGGATTGCAGAACGAGAAGGCGAACGTGCCGACGGAGGTGAAGATCGAGCTGATCGACCGGCTCGCGGCAACCGGCCTGCCGGCGGTGGAGGCGACGGCCTTCGTCTCGCCAAGATGGGTGCCGCAGATGGCCGACAATGCCGCCGTGATGGCCGGCATCACGCGGCGGCCCGGGACGGACTATCCCGTGCTGACCCCGAACCTGAAGGGCTTCGAGGCGGCGCTGGCGGCGGGCGCCAGGGAAGTGGCGGTATTCGGGGCGGCCTCCGAGAGTTTCTCGCAGAAGAACATCAATTGCTCCATCGCCGAGAGCCTCGACCGGTTCGCGCCGGTGCTGGCGGCGGCGAAGGCGGCGGATGTACGTGTACGCGGCTACGTCTCCTGCGTGCTCGACTGCCCGTACGAAGGGCCGATTGCGCCGGTGGCGGTTGCGGAGGTCGCGGACCGTCTCTACCGCATGGGCTGTTACGAGGTTTCGCTTGGCGACACCATCGGGCGCGGCACTCCGACGCGGGCCCGGGCGATGGTTGAGGCGGTCGCGGCGAAAGTGCCGATCGAGCGGCTGGCTGCGCATTTCCACGACACCTACGGCCAGGCATTGGCGAACCTCTACGCAGTGCTGGAGCAAGGGGTGGCGACGGTCGATTCGTCGGTCTCCGGCCTCGGCGGTTGCCCCTATGCGAAGGGCGCATCGGGCAATGTAGCGACGGAAGACGTGCTCTACATGCTCGACGGACTCGGCATCGAGACCGGCGTGAACTTCGACGAGGTGATCGAGACCGGCCGCTTCATCTCCACCCATCTCGGCCGTCCGTCGGGCAGCAAGGTCAACCGGGCGCTGGTTGGTTAGACTGGTTTGCCGTCGTTCGAGATGGCAGGTCGATCCTTCCTTCGCCGTCGCGAAAGCGAGGGTCCAGAGCGGTCAGGCAGTGATTCTGCATCCTGGGTTCCCGCTGCCGCGGGAATGAGGGATAGGGTGAGGGTATAAACCGTATTTTCATCATCCGGCATGCAGCTGCACCCTCCCGCTGGTCAGGGGCGCGGGGCGGTGATAACAGGGTTGAATGATCCCGAGACATGTCAGGCGCCTCCTGGCGACCGGTGCGAAAACCCTGCTCGGCGTCCGCCGGGAAATGCTGTTCATCCCTTACCGCTATGCCGGAGGCATCGTGCCGGCAGGAAGCCGTCCCGCCTACCCGGCAGCGGAGAAGGCGTTCCGCCGCGCCGGCGACAGCCTGCGCGAGATGCTGGTCGGGATGGGCCAGTTCCGGGAAACCTTCGAGGGCTTCCGCGATGCGGCACCCCCGGCGCCGCGCTGGGAACAGGACTGGTTTCCCCGCCTCGACGGGGCGGCGGCCTACGCCTTCACCCGTTGGCTGAAGCCGAAGCGCATTGTCGAGGTGGGGTCCGGTCATTCCACCCGCTTCATGGCCCGCGCCGTCGCCGATGGCGGGCTCGGCACCAAGATTGTCGCCATCGATCCCGCACCGCGCGCGGACATCGCGGCTCTCGACGGCATCCAGGTCGTGCCCCATCCGCTGCAGGAGGCCGCGGGCGGGCTGTTCGACGATCTCGGGCCGGGGGACTTCCTGTTCATCGATTCGAGCCACCTGCTGATGCCGGGCAGCGACGTCGACATCCTGCTGAACCGCATCGTGCCGGCCCTGCCGGCGGGCGCCATCCTGCATGTCCACGACATCTTCCTGCCGGATGACTACCCGGTGGAGTGGGACTGGCGCGGCTATAACGAACAGCTCGGCATTCTGCCGCTGGTGGTCTCCGGCGATTTCGAGGTGCTCTGGTCGAGCCGCTATGCCGCGACCCGGCTTGCCCGCGACGTGAAGGAAAGCGCCGCGGGCTCGCTGCCGCTCGGCGTGGGGGCGCTGGAAAGTTCGCTCTGGCTGCGCAAGAGAACGGCGCCGTGACCGTCCATATCCGAAAGCTGTCGGTCGGTTCGGAATCCTTCGAATCACTCGCCGAATGGCAGGCGTACCGGCTGCGCCAGACCGGCCGGCTGCGCCATGTCACGCGTACCATGCCGAAACGCCGCGACGAGGTGCTCGACGGCGGGTCGATATACTGGATCATCAAGGGCGTGATGCTGGCGCGTCAGCGCATCCTCGATCTCGAGGAAGTCATCGACGAGGAAGGCGAGCGCCGCTGCGGCATCGTGCTTGATCCGGAGCTTCATCGCATCGTGCCGCGCCCGCACCGCCCGTTCCAGGGCTGGCGTTACCTGAAGGCCGAGGAGGCGCCCGCCGACCTGCGCGACGGGCTGGGCAAGGGCGCCGAGGAAATGCCGACGGAATTGCTGACCGAACTCAAGGAACTTGGCTTGCTATGAAGAACATGACCCTGCCGCAATGGGTGGGCGGCGCCTGCCTGCTTTTTGGAGCCTTCGCGATTCTCGGGCCGGCCCCTTCGGGCATCGACGGCAAGGTTTTCCAGGCGCTCGGCCTCGTGGTCGCGACCATCGGGCTCTGGGCGACCGGGGCGATCGCCGAGCATCTTACCGCCCTCGGCTTCTTCCTGATCGCCATGCTGTTCGGCATCGCCGGCGCCGGCGTGGTCTTCTCCGGCTTTGAAAGCCAGGCTTTCTGGCTGGTTTTCGGCGGGTTGATCGTCGGCGTGGCGATCAAGAATACCGGGCTCGGGGGACGTATCGCCGGCGGCCTGCTCGGCCTGTTCGGCACTTCCTATACAGCGGTCATTACCGGCGTGGTGCTGGGGGCGGTGGCGCTCTCCTTCCTGATGCCGTCGAGCATGGGCCGCGTGGTCCTGATGATGCCGGTAGTGCTGGCGCTGGCCGACAAGCTCGGTTTCGAGGCGGGTTCGACGGGGCGCAACGGCATGGTCGCGGCGGCGGCGCTCGCCGCCTACATGCCGGCCACGGCAGTGATGCCGGCGACGGTGCCGTCAATGGTGCTCGTCGGGGCGGCGGAAGTGCAGTACGGGCTGACCTTTGCCTATGCGCCCTGGCTGCTGCTGCATTTTCCGGTGCTCGGCGCGATGAAGACGGTGTTCATCATCGCGGTCACGCTGGCCTTTTTCCGCGATACCGCCCGTCCGATAGGCGGCGAGGAGGGCTCCAGGCCGCTGTCGCG
>JAVKCR010000030.1:0-7280 GCA_040222645.1 Rhodospirillales bacterium | reverse complement strand
AATCGATGGTCGAGACGAAGGCGTCGTCGAACAGGGTGACGGGCTTGCGGTTGCGGGCGACGTCGGCCAGCCATTCGAGCAGGGTCGGCTTGCCGGGAATGCCGCGCAGGCCCGCGATATTGGTGCGCAGCACCAGCGCGCCCGCGGCCACCGCCATCGCCTCGCCCGCGTACTTGGAGCGGGCGTACTCGTTCAGGAAGGTCACGGGGTGCGTCTCGTCATGCTTCGCATCGCCGTCGCCGGTATAGTAATGCTCGGTCGAGACATGGATCGCCGCCGCACCCGTATCAGCAGCCGCTTCGCAGAGCAGGCCGGCGGCCCGCGCATTGACCAGCCAGGCCGCCGCCGGGTTGCGGTCGCACGCGTCGATGTTCGCCATCGCCGCGCAATTCACCAGGATGTCGGGCCGGGCGGCGCGCACCACGGAGGCGATGGCAGCCCCGTCGGCGATGTCGAGGGCGATGTCGGCGCCCTTGCGGGCGGTCCTGGTGACGTCGAAGCCGCGCGCGTTGGCCTCCCGCACCATGTACTGGCCGAGCATTCCCGTCGCGCCGATGACGAGGCAGCGCGTCATCTGACCGTGAAGAGCTGTTTCAGCGGGTCGCAGCGCAGCATGTGTTCGAGCTTCCGGTTGTCGACGGCATCCCGGAGGATCGGGAACACCGCGTCATAGCAATCGAGCAGGGAAGCAACATCGGCTTCCGAATGCGCGTAGCTCATGTTGTGAGTGCCGAGCGCCAGGATGCCGCGGTCGATGGTTTCCTGCAGGAACAGTGTCTTGATGGTCCAGACGTCGTAGCCGTTGGTGTCCTTCATGTTGAGGAACGACCAGGTCGGATCGCCGGAGGTCGAGAGGAAATGGCCGACGCCATGCTTCGCGATCAGCGCATCGACGCCCGTCACCAGGGACGTCCCGCGCGTCTTCAGGGTTTCGACGACCGGCTCGCGTTTCAGCTTGTCGAGCACCGCGCCGGCGGCGGCCAGCGACAGGGTCTCGCCGCCATAGGTGAAGGAGAAGAACACCTCCTCCATCAGCTTCATCACGTCGGCGCGGCCGGCGACCGCGGAGACCGGGTAGCCGTTGGCGAGGCCCTTGCCGAAGCTGGCGAGATCCGGCGTGACGCCGAGCATTTCCTGCGCCCCGCCATTGGCGAAGCGGAAGCCGGTGATGGTCTCGTCGAATATCAGCAGCGCGCCGTTGGCATGCGCCAGTTCCTGGACGTTCTCAAGGAAGCCCGGCTTCGGTTGCACCGCGTTCATCGGCTCCATGATCACGCCGGCGATCTCGCCTGGATACTTCTTGAACAGGGCGGCCAGGCTCTCGATGTCGTTGTAGGCGAAGCGGACGGTGAGGTCCTGCGTCGCCTGCGGCACCCCGAGATTGCGGGTCGTCGAGCCGATATACCAGTCCTGCCAGCCGTGATAGCCGCAAACCGCGATGCGGTCGCGCCGGGTGAAGCCGCGGGCGAGCCGCACGCAGCCGGCGGTGGCGTCGGAGCCGTTCTTGCCGAAACGTACCTTCTCGGCGCAGGGCACCATCTCGACGATGCGTTCGGCGACCTCCATCTCGACGGGGTGGGCGAGCGAGAAGATCGTGCCGTCCTCGAGCATGGCGGTCACCGCGGCGGTGACGTCGGGGTCGTTGTAGCCGAGTGTGATCGCGGCCAGCGCGTTGATGAAATCGACATAGGAATTGCCGTCGACATCCTCGACCTTGCTGCCCTTGCCCCGCTTTATGAAATAGGGCGAGACGCCGAGCGGGAACTGGGTCGGCGATTTCGAGAAGGTCTGGGTGCCGAGCGGGATGGTGCGGCAGGCGCGCTCCAGCAGTTCCTCGGAGCGGGTGAACTTGTGGTTGGCGATCATGGGTTGCGTGCTGCCTCCGCAGCTTCGTTGGCGAGGGACTTCCTGAGCCCGGCGTCCCGTTCCTGGCCGGCATTGAGGGCGGCGATCTCCGGCTCGGTTTCGAGCAGCGACAATATGTCGCGCCAGCCGAAGGCCGGGTTCGCGGGGTAGAGCCGGGCATAGACCGCCTCGACCATGCGGAAATCAGCCGGCTCGTCGACGGTCCAGCGCATGGCGGAGAGGTCGTAGTCGGACGTCACGTTCTGCAGCCGGAAGCGTTCCGGCCGGTTCTTGAAATACATCGTCACATGCTCGCGCTCGCTCGGCCGCTCGGCCAGCCGGTCGGCCTCGGCCAGCAGCGGCGCTTTCACCACCTCGACGTCCAGCCCGTCGGGGAAGGTTGGCGGGATGGTGTTGCTGGTATAGTCGGCGCCTTCCCCGAGATGCCGCGAGACGACGAGGTCGAAGACTTCCGGGTCGGCCAGCGGGCAATCGCCGGTGACGCGGACCACGTGGTCGGACGGGAACTGTTCCGCCGCGATGGCGTAGCGGCGCAGCACGTCGTCGAGCGGTCCGCGCACGCAATCCACGCCGATCTCGGCGGCCAACGCCTCGAGCGCATCGTCAGCGTCGCCGTCGGAGGTCGCGATGACCAGCCGGCCGAGATGCTTCGCGCGGCGCAGCCGCTCGACCTGGCGGGCGAGCATGGGGGCGTCGAGAAGATCCATCAGCACCTTGCCGGGCAGCCGCGAGGAGCCGGTACGGGCCTGCAATATGGTGGTGATCGCGGTCATGCGGCAGCCCATCTGCGCGGGTCGACGATGTCGGCCGAAGCGGGCGGCAGGGCGGCGACGGCGGCAAGAAAGTCCGAACCGGCCACCGGCGCCGCGAACAGCGTGGCATTCGCACGGACCTGTTCCACGGTCTCGCAGCCGAGCACGATTCGGGCCTTCGGCAGCGCCGCCCGCGCCCAGGCGATGGCGGCGGCGGCGGGTTCCAGCGCGAAGTCGGCGCAGATGCGGCGCCAGTCCCGCAATGCGTCGCCGGCATGGGCGAGCCGGGCCGGCAGGTTGTCCGGATTCATGGTCAGCAGGCCCTGCAGGAAGACGCTGCGGAGATAGACGAGGCCAGGCCAGCCCGCGGGAACCGCACCGTCGATCAACCGCCGGTCGAGCGCGCTGGCCGGGGCCTGGATGGCGTCGATCTCCGGGATCGCGGTGGCCGAGGCGGCTTCTTCCGGGCCATAGACCGATACGCCGAAACCCGATGCCAGGCCGTCCGCGACCGCCGCCGAGACGTTCGCCGCGATGCGGTGGTTCCAGGCGGCGATCCATTTCGGGTCGTGCAGCATGACGAGGTCGGGCCGGCGGCCGAGTGCGCCTGTGCTGGCGGCAAGGCTTGCCCTTACCATCGCGGCGTCATTCGGGTCGCAGGACGGGTCGAGCTTGGTGACGATGCGGATGTCGCGGGTTTCCCGCGCCGCAAGCCAGGCGCCGATCCGCTGTTCCGAGACGCCGTAGCCACGGGCGGTGTCGAGCTCTCGCACGCCGGATTCGTATGCCGCGTCGAGAATGTCCGTCGCGGCCGCCTCATCCGGCATACCGGTCCGGTTCGCGATTCCGTAGGCGAGGCCGAGCTGGACGCAGCCGAGCACGAAGGGGCCGGAAGCCTCAGACATCGAGGTCGGCCATCTCCCGGAGTTCGGCGGTGGACAGCCAGCGGTCGTTGGTGCCGGAAGAATATTCGAAGCCTTCCGGGACCGGCCGCGCCTCGCCTGACGAGCGCACCGCGTCGGCGTCCCAGAACTGGAATGCCGGCTGGATGATGTAATGGTCATCCATCTCCACCGTCATGCGGGCGTCGTCGCTGGAGATCATGACCTCGTGCAGCTTCTCGCCGGGGCGGATGCCGACAACGTCAAGTTCAACCCCCGGCATCATCGCCTGGGCCAGGTCGGCGACGGTCATGCTCGGCAGTTTCGGCACGAAGATCTCGCCGCCGCGCATGCGATCAAGCCCGTCGAGGACGAACTGCACGCCCTGGTCGAGGGTGATCCAGAAGCGGGTCATGCGCGGGTCGGTCACCGGCAGGCGGGTGGCGCCCTCGGCAATCATCTTCTTCCAGAACGGGATGACGCTGCCGCGGCTGCCGACCACGTTGCCGTAACGAACGACGGCGAAGCGGGTGCCGCCGGTGCCCGCCAGGTTGTTGGCGGCGGTGAAGATCTTGTCCGAGACGAGCTTGGTCGCGCCGTAGAGGTTGATCGGGTTCGCCGCCTTGTCGGTGGACAGCGCGATGACCTTCTCGACCCCTTCGCGGATCGCCACGGTGACGATGTTCTCGGCGCCGTTGATGTTGGTCTTCACGCATTCGAACGGATTGTATTCCGCCGCAGGCACCTGCTTCATGGCCGCGGCATGGACGATGATATCGACGCCCCGCATGGCCATTTCGAGCCGTTCCTTGTCGCGCACGTCGCCAATGAAGTAGCGCATGCAGGGATAGCGGCTGTCGGGGAATACCTGCTGCATCTCGAACTGCTTCAGTTCGTCGCGCGAGAAGACGATGAGCCGTTCCGGTTTCGCATCACGCAACAGGCGGGCGACGAAGGCGCGGCCGAAGGAACCGGTCGCACCGGTGACGAGGATGTTCTTTCCGTCGAGATTCATACGGATGTCCTGGAAATCTGTTCAAGTCTGTTGAGACCGGGTCCGGGCGGGATCCGGGCAGGCTACCGCACTCCGGGTGAAACGGCGTTCTCCCGGAGCGGCGAAATCGGTGCAGTCGATATCAGGCGAAAGCCCGGACGTCGACTGCCGGGACGCAGGCTTTCACCTGGCGCCCGAGTATCTCGAGAAGCACGAAGACGCGCTGGTCGTCTTTCATGCCCTGGAACAACCCGACCTGGCCACGCAGGCCGGCGCGTTCGACCACCACCTGTTGTCCGGGTTCGAAGCCGGGTTCCGGCGGCAGGTCGATGAAGCCGGCAGAATCCTCGCGGCGGCGGATGTCGTCGATGATCTCGTCCGGTACCGGCAGCGGACGGTCGCCTGCCGTCACCAGCGTCGCGACGCCGACGGTCGAGGCGATCGAGCGCCATTGCTGGGCGGTTACGTCAATCCACACGAACAGGTAGCGCGGGAACAGCGGCCGGATGGCCTCGCGCACCCGGCGCGCATGCCGCACGGTCTTGCGGAAGCGCGGCAGGTAGGTCGCGAAGCCCTGGCGCTTCAGGTGGAACTCCGCCTTGTCCTCGGCGCTGGCCTGGGTCTGGACGACATACCACATGGCGGATCAGGCCCCGGTATCCGCCGGGTCGCGGCGCTGGATCTTGAGGATGCCCGGCGCAAATACACGCTCGGGCGGATACGCGGCCGCAAGGTCGTTCCAGGCGCGCTGCGGCTCGTTGATGTCGGCTATGAGGATGGCGTCATGTTCCGGCAGATCATCGACGGCGCGGAAGATCGGGCAGCCATGATATTCGCTGCGCGGCGTGCCGGGATCGACGATACCGACGAATTCCACGGGCCGGTCGAGCGCGCAGAGCAGCAGGATCTCGCTGAGCTCGGTCAGGCCGTGCAGCGCGAGGCGGTTTGCTCCGGCGGCAATTGCCTCCTCGATCGCCGCGCCACAGGCTTCCCGAGCATTGCGGTAGAAGCGGAACTGCTGGGTCAGGAACTCTCCCGTCAGCCGGCCTTTCTCCGTCAGGCCCTGAGGGGTGAGGTAGTAGGCGTAGCGGTTGGCCGGGGCCTGCTGCACCTTGACCAGGCCTTTCTTCACGCTGCGCTTGAGATAGGCGTTGGCGAGCCCGAGGGCGATGCCGAGCTGGGCGGCGAGGCTGCGCTGGGTCACCCGCGAGTCGTTCTCGATCGCCTCGAGCAGTTCCAGGGTGATGCGCTGTTCGTAGTCAGCCGACATGCCGGGCCGCTGTTCCTTGTCGAATCCGGTCAGCTTGGTACCGTGTTCAGCTTGTGAACGTCAAGCATGTTCATCCGGCGAACACGCAGATTGCGGATCGTGGGCCTGAAATGTTAAGAACGCCACATGGTCCTGAATTCCCAGCCGGGCCGCATTTGTCGGAGAGAGTATGAAAACCCTGATCGTATCGACGCCGATTCGTCCGGTTCCGACCAGCTTCCCGCCGTTCGGCAGCCTCGCCCTGCTGCAGTACCTGCGCAAGAACGGTGTCGATGACGTCGATTTCTACAACATCGACGCCAACCGACCGACATTCGAGGAAGCCGTCGACGAAATCGTGCGGCGCAATCCCGGCATTCTCGGCATTTCCGCGGTGGTCTCGACGGCCTATGAATATACCAAGCGGTTGTCGGCGGCGGTACGTGAACGGCTGCCTGACATCCTCATCGTGCTTGGCGGCAACATGGGAGCGAGCGCCAACGTGCTGCTGCACAAGACCGAGGTTGACCTGGTCGTCGTCGGCGAGGGCGAAGTGGTTTTCCTCAACCTCATCCGCAAGGCGGAAGAGACCCGCAACCCGGTGGATTTCAAGGACGTGCGGGGCCTGGCGCTGCTCGACGAGAACGGCGTGCTGATTAATACCGGCTACGAGCCGCAGATCGCGCCGGAAGAGATCTACGACATCTCCTGGGCCGACCTGAAGCGGACCACAGACCGGTTCGAGATCTACTTCCCGACCATGGATGTGT
This sequence comes from Rhodospirillales bacterium, assembly GCA_040222645.1. Classification (GTDB taxonomy): domain Bacteria; phylum Pseudomonadota; class Alphaproteobacteria; order Rhodospirillales; family HT1-32; genus HT1-32. The sequence continues at coordinate 768 of JAVKCR010000030.1, read as the reverse complement.
CCTCGATGAAGGACTTCCACATGAAGGGCGATTCCCGCTACCACGATGAGAGACGCCACGGCAAGGCGATCAGCAGCCTGTACACGGCGAAGGGCTGCGTCTCGCGCTGCACGTTCTGTCACCGCTGGGACAAGGGCATCCGCTTCATTCCGGTGCCGGTGGTCATGGAGCGGCTGGACGAGCTGATCCGCGACTACGATGTCGGCTACCTCAACATCTCCGACGAGAATTTCGGCACCGACAGGCGCTGGCTGAAGGAATTCTGCGGCGAGATCGCCAAGCGCGACGTGCTCTGGACAGTCGGCACGCGGGTCACCGGCATCACCGAGGAAATGGTCGAGATGATGAAGGATGCGGGTTGCGTCGCCATCATTTACGGCAACGAGACCGGCTCCAAGCGCATGCTCGAGATCATGGAGAAGAAGGTCTCGATCCAGGATAATTACGAGGCCATGCGCTGGACCATCGAACGCGGCCTGCGCTCGGTGGTGCAGCTTGTGCTCGGCATGCCGGGCGAATGTCCGGAGACCATCCGCGAGACCATCGAGTACGTGAAGTACTGCAACACCATCGACCCGCGGCAGAATCCGAACGATCTCTCGATCAACTACGCCCAGGCCCTGCCCGGTACGCCGCTGTACGAATTCGCCCGTTCGAAGGGCATGATCGGCCGGTCGCTGGAGGAGGAGGAGGCGTACCTGCTCTCGATCTCCGACCGCGACGCACACGACGAATACACCACGCTCAACTTCACCGACTATCCGAAGC
>JAVKCR010000029.1:0-5298 GCA_040222645.1 Rhodospirillales bacterium | reverse complement strand
GCAGCAGGGGCTTCCGGCTGCCGCGAAGAGTTCGGATTCAGAAGGATTTCCGGCTGGGATTGCGCGTCCGGCTGCTGTTCGGCCTCGCGAGCGCGCTCGCGGCGGCTCGGGCGGCGCGGTTCGGCTGCCGGAAAGCCTTCTGAAGCCGATCTCTTCGCGGCAGCCGGAAGCCCCTGCTGCTGCCGAAGACGGGGAAATCCGTCATTCCAGCGGATCCGACAAGCCGCGGACCAGGCGTCCGCGTCGCCGCAAGGAAGAGGATGCGACGGAGGCGCCTGCGGTGGAGCAGTCGGCGGCCGACTGAGCATCCTGAACTGAACTGAATTCTGAAGCGGCGCCGGGTCAGACCGGCGCCGTTTCTATTTGCGGTGCCGGTTCTCGTTGATCGAGCGCCAGTCGGAAGGGAAATTCGGCGACTGGTCACCGGGCGCCCGTTTCACGACGTCGGGATTGTCGGCAACGATGTCCGCCGGCCAGACGGCGACGTAACGTCCGCGATAGAAGCCGAGATAGTCGGGCTTCAGATCGATCTCCGGCAGGATGCGGTGCAGCGTGATGAACCTGCCCTCCGGATTGGCCAGTATCCAGTCCGCCGCTTCCATGTCGCCCGTCGTCACGATCGGCTTCGTCAGCCGCCCGGCGAAATTATACTGGCCATGATACTTGCCGTAGTAGGAGAGCGGGTGGCCGGCATCCTCCAGGCGTTTCAGTTCCTGCGCGGTTTCCCGGACGTCGTAGTCCGACATCAGCCGCGGTGACGCGACGAGATGCACGACGATCACCAGCGTTGCCGTCAGCGCCGACAGCCAGGCCACCGATTTCGTCAGGTCGGTCGTTGCGCGCCACAGCGCGAGGCCGGCAAGGCCCGCAAGCAGGAAGCCCCAGCCGCTCGGCAGCGACGGCACCCAGTCCGGCACACGCGTCGAGACGAACGGCGCGATGACGATGAGCACGCCGAGCACGAGGAAGAGCATCACCGGCGCCTGTGCGATCTTCGATGGCCGTATCGTTCGTTCACCGGAGAAGCAGCGCGCGACCAGCAGGGCGAAGGCCGGGAATTCGGGGAGCAGGTAATGGAGCTGTTTTCCGCTGATGATCGAGAAGATAACGAAGGCGACGGCGATCCAGATAAGGCAGAAGCGGAACCCGGCTTCGCGATGGGTGGCCAGCAGCGGGCGGACGCGTTTCCAGAACGGCGGCCAGATCGTCCAGGGCACCAGCAGCGCCGGCATCAGCAGGGTGTACCAGTACCACGGGCGGGCATGGTCGAAGGCATCGACCACGCGTCCGGCGGTCTGGCCCCAGAAGATCATGTCCCTGTATTCCTCGCCGCCGGCGATGCCCGCGGGTACCGCCCAGGCCAGGCCGATGGCGATACCGGTCAGCAGGGCGAGCCCGAGGCCCTTCCACCAGCCGCTCCAGGAGAGCGGCCGGCCGGCCACGGTCCAGAACGGGGCCAGCAGGACGACGGGCATGGTGTGCAGTAGGATCGCCGGCCCCTTGGCCAGGATGCCGAAGCCGATGGCGATGCCGAACCAGATCCAGCCTCTCTTGCCGCCGCGGCGCCAGGCATCGAGAACGCCCCAGATGCCGAGCAGGGCGAAGAACCCGACCATCATGTCGAACATGGTCAGCGAGGTGAACATCGTCCAGAACAGCGACCCGATCAGGATCAGCGGCGCCCGCTCGGCGATGTCCGGCCGGTCCGGCCAGAGCTGGCGGGCAATGGCGGCGGTCAGGAACAGGTTGCCGAGCCCGAACAGCGGCGCGACGAGACGCGGCGTGATCTCGTTGATTCCGAAGATTCCCCAGCCGATCTTCATCAGCCAGAACAAGAGCGGCGGCTTGTGGCTGTAGGGTTCGCCGTTGAGGTAGGGCACCAGCCAGTCGCCGCGCAGCCACATCTCCCAGGCGACGCCGAGATAGCGGGTCTCGTCGACCGGCAGGATCGGCCGCCAGATGATGGCGACGACGACGAGCGCCAGCCATAGCAGAACGGAGAGATGCAGCCAGCTTCGGGCGGATGCGGCGGGTGATGTCATTTCAGGATCGGTTTCCGGCGGAAGGGGGCTCGTCCGGGATATCGGTTACCCCGACCGCTTCGTCAATGCTGCGGTTGAAGCTGCGGCCATGCCGGAAGCGGCGGTAGAGCCAGACTCCGAGGATTGCGGAGACCAGGAACAGGACGACGCTGAGCGTGATGCGGATGCCGGGATCGATGGTGACACCGCTGCCGAGCAGGGCGAACACCACCGTCTGCGGGATATAGCCGATGGCCGAGCCGGCGAAGAAATGCAGCGCCCTGACGCTGGAAACGCCGGCGGCGAGGTTCAGCACCACGTTGCTGCCGACCGGCAGGAGCCGGATCAGCAGCGTCATGGTGAAGGTATTGTCGCGAAAATAATCGTCGGCCTTGCGGATGCGCACCGGCAGCCGCGGGGCAATGACGTCCCGTCCCAGCAGGCGCGCGGTCACGAAGGCGCTGATGCAGCCGATGACGGTTGCCGCCAGCGCGATGGCCGCGCCGCCGATGAGCCCGAAGGCGTAGCCGCCGAGGAAGCTGACGATCTGCCGCGGCAATCCGATACCCGCCATGACGCCGCCGATGGCAAGAAAGATGGCGATGCCCATGATACCCGAATTGCGGATCTCGGAATCGATCCAGCTTTCGTCGAAATGCTCGGCGAGACCGCTGTGCTTGATGGCGAGGCCGATGCCGCCGAGCAGGGCGATGAACATCAGGCCGCGCAGAATGGGTCGGAGTTTCATCTGCCCGTGTCGGATCCGGAATCGATTTCAGGCCGCACGGGCCGGCTTTTCAGCCACATCACGCCGAAGATATCGACGATGCCGACCCAGAGCCGGTTCATCATGCCGTATTTCGAGGCGCCGCGCAGGCGAGGGCGGTGATTGACCACCACCGATTCGACCGTGCCGCCGGCCCGGATGTAGAGCGCCGGCAGGAAGCGGTGCATGTGGTTGAAGTGGGGCAGGGTGAGGAAGGTCTCGCGGTTGAACAGCTTGAGCCCGCAGCCGGTATCCCGGGTCGCGTCGCCGAGCAGGAAGCTCCGCACCCGGTTGGCGATGCGCGACTGTACCCGGTACCAGGCCGTGTCCTTGCGGTGCGCCCGCCAGCCGGCCAGCAGCAGCATCGGATCGCCGCGTTTCGCCAGCAGGTTCGGGATGTCCGCGGGATCGTTCTGGCCGTCGCCGTCGAGGGTGGCGATCCAGGTTCCGCGCGCCTTGCGCACGCCGGTGAGCACCGCTGCGCTCTGTCCGGCACTGGTCCTGTGGCGGATGACGCGGAGCCTGGGATTGACCGTGCTCTCGGAGCCGAGCTCGCCCGGCGTCTCGTCGTCCGAGCCGTCATCGACATAGACGACCTCGTAGGCGATGCCGAGCGGTTCGATCGCCGCGTCGATCTCGGCAATCAGCGGGCGTATGTTTTCAGCCTCGTTCCTGACGGGAACGACAACCGAAAGCTCTATATCGTCGCTGGACGGGCCGTTGACCATGGAATCGCGTATACGGTGGGAAAAAGTCGGGCGCATTATGGTCAGCATGGCCCGTTTGGCAAACGCGCAGTTCCCCGGGGATTCGCTTCGAGGACCGTCTGGTTTGGGCGACGCCTGCGACAGGGATCGCCGGGTGAAAAGCCGGTTGTCGTGCGCCTGCCGGTCTCAGGCGAGTTCGCCGTCGCGAACGACCCACCTGCCGCCGGCCATCACGTCGCGGACCGGGTTCTGGTTGCCGGCGAACAGCCAGCTGTCGATCGCCGCATCGCCGCTGCGCCCGGCGATGGTCGGCGCATCGCGGTCGATGACGACGATATCGGCGCGGCAGCCCGTTGCCAGTCGGCCGACATTCTGACCCAATGCGCGGGCGCCGCCGGCCAGCGCCGCGTCGTAGAGGGTGCGGCCGGTCGAACTGCCGGGACCGGCGGAGACGAGGTTGCGGCCACGGCGCACCAGCCGCTGGCCGTATTCCAGCCAGCGCAGCTCCTCGACCGGGCTGACGGAGATGTGGCTGTCGGAGCCGATACCCCAGGCGCCGCCCTCGGCGTGATAGTCGACGATCGGGAACAGCCCGTCGCCGAGATTGGCTTCCGTGGTGGGGCAGAGCCCGGCGACCGCGCCGCTCGCGGCGATCTTCCGCCGTTCGCTTTCGGTGACATGAGTCGCATGCACGAGGCACCAGCGTTCATCCACATCCGCATGGTCATGGAGCCACTCGACGGGACGCGCGCCCGACCAGGCGAGGCAGTCCTCGACTTCCTTCTCCTGTTCCGAGATGTGTATATGCACAGGTCCGCTTTCCGTGATCCCTTGGCTGTCCGCCAGAACCCGGTCGAGCAATTCGCCGGTGACCGCCCGGAGGCTGTGCGGCGCGATGCCGAGGCGGCAGCCGTCGCGCTCGGCGATGGCCCGGGACGCGCCTTCCAGCAGGTCCAGGTAGCTGTCCGCATCGTTGATGAAGCGGCGCTGGCCCTCGTTCGGGGCGGTGCCGCCGAATCCGCCATGGGCGTAGAGCACCGGGCAGAGCGTCAGGCCGATGCCGGTCGCCGAGGCGGCGGCGGCGATACGCTCGCTCATCTCGGCGATATTGGCGTAGCGGCTGCCGTCCGGGGCGTGGTGCAGGTAGTGGAACTCGGCGACCGAGGTGTAGCCGGCCTTGAGCATTTCACCGTAGAGCCCGGTCGCGATGCGCTCCACGTCGTCGGGGCCGAGGGTCTCGAGGAAGCCGTACATCACCTGCCGCCAGGTCCAGAAACTGTCGGCGCCCGGCCCGGCACGCTCCGCAAGCCCCGCCATGGCGCGCTGGAAGGCGTGGGAATGCAGGTTGGGCAGTCCGGGCACGGCGATGCCGCGAACCACCGGCAGGGTGCTGTCAGGCGCCGCTGCCTCAATGCCCGTGATCCGCCCATCCTCGCCGAGGCTGACGACCTGGTCGGTTTGCCATCCGCCGGTTAACAGGATTTCCTCGAAACGGTACTTTGTCATTGTCCGGCGCCTGCGTTATCAAGTTGTCTATACAAGCTGTGTGAAGCGGAGGAATCAATGCCCGATCTGGCCTGGGACAGGCTCTTGGTCAATCTCCGCGCCGCCACCATGGTGCCCGGCGGCGCGCCCTATGGCGAGATCGCAGATGCCGCGATCGCACTGTCCGGCGACCGCATCGCCTGGATCGGCCGTGCCAGGGACATTCCGGCGGACCGGGCGGACGTGCCGCGCACCGATCTCGGCGGGCATCTCGCAACACCGGGGCTGATCGATTGCCATACCCACCTTGTTTTCGCCG
>JAVKCR010000028.1:0-9730 GCA_040222645.1 Rhodospirillales bacterium | reverse complement strand
GCGGAAGCGCCGTTCGCCGGCCCGCTGAAGGCGCTGGCCCCGGCGCAGGCGCTGGCCAATATCCGCGAGGCGCTCGACCTGATCTACCGGAAGTCGCCGCTCAGCGCCCGGATGATCGACCATCTGCTCGATGTCGGCACGGTGAGCGTGCAGTACGACCCGCAGCATGCGGAGAACAGCCTGGTGGAGAACCGGCTCGCCATGTTCCGCACCGAAACGGGCGATCCCGCCATCGACGGCCGCACGCCGCTGACCTTCGTCGCCGTGCTCGGCCGCCAGGTGCTGAACCGCGACGCCGACGAACTGGCCGGCACCATCGTCCATGAACTGGCCGGCCACGGCACCCAGCACCGCATCGGCCGGCTCGCCCGGATGAGCGACAACGATCGGGAATGCGAGGCGCGGCTGTTCCAGCTTGCCGCCTGGCAGGATCTCGGGGTACCGCAGCGCGCGTCCTTCGTCGTGCAGTTCCGGCGCAGCCTCGAACAGGCCTATTGCCTCGATTTCCGGGTCTGGATGAAGCGCCGCAACCATGCGCTGGCCAGCGGTTTCGACCGGATCGAGATCGAACCTGTCGAACTGGTCACCGCTTTCCGCGACTATATCGACATGGTGCTGGGGCGGAAGCCGCCGACCTCCGCCGACTGGTGAGGGGGCCGGGACGTCAGCCCGCGATATGCATGGCGGGGTCGGCGATCGCGGCGAAGGAGGGGCGCTCGCGCACCTGCTCGTAATAGCGCCGGATATTCGGGAAGTCGGGAACGTCCGGCACCTCCAGCAGGTGCCAGCGATGCACGCGGATGGTCATCGGGATGTCGCCCATGCTCCAGCCATCCGCGGCGATATGACGGGTCCGGCCGAGCTGGCCCTCGACGATCGTCCAGGCGCGCACCAGCGCCGCCCTCGACTGCTCGACGATTTCCGAGTCGCGCATGTCTTCGGGGAAGCGGATGGTGTGCTTCACGTAATTGTGCATCGGGCCGATCAGCTCGTTGTTCTCCCACAGCATCCAGCGCGAGGCCGACCCGAAGGTCCTCGCGTCGTTGCCGTAGAAGCGCGCCGGGTCGCGCGTCATGCCGAGATATTGCACGATGGCGTTGGATTCCCAGAGCACGAAGCCGCCGTCGTCGATGGTCGGCACCGTGCCGTTCGGGTTCATGGCGCGGTATTCCGGCGTGTCGACCACGCCGTAGGCCTGGTTGCCCTTGGCCACGTGACCGGTGGGACCCATGGTCGCCGAGGCGAGGATCATCTCGAAATCGAGGCCCAGTTCGGCGAGCGCCAGCAGCACTTTCTGGGTGCGGGCCGACGAATGGCGGCCCCAGAGTTTCAGTCCGGTCATGTCCGTTTCCTGTTCTTGTCTTGGGATCAATCGAGCTCGCGGACGGCGCGGATGCCGATATTGTAGCTCTTCATCCGGCGGTCGTTCTTGGCCCGGCTGGCGGCGGTGGAGACCGGCGCGAAATAGTACCAGGAACCGGACCGGATGGTCATCAGGTTGCATTTCTCGGTCACCCGCGGCTTGCCGGTCGGGTCGGCGCCCTCGTGGGTCGGGTGCCAGCAATCGGCGGTCCATTCCCAGATATTGCCGTGGATTTCATAAAGCCCGAAGGGATTGGCCTCGAAGGTCCTTGTCGGCGCGCTCTTGTGGCCGCTGAACTCCCCGGCGCCGCATTCCCGGCAATTGGCCTTGCCGGTGCCGATCTCGTCGCCCCACCAGTAGCGGGTCCGGGTGCCGCCGCGCGCGGCATATTCCCACTCCGCCTCCGACGGCATGCGGTAGGTCTTGCCGGTCTTCTTCGACAGCCAGGCGAGATAGGCCTCGGCCTGGGCGAAGGTCATGTTGATCACCGGCCGCGCGCCGCGTCCCCAGCCATGGTCGCTGTCGATCGCATCGCAGGCGCCGGCTTTCTGGCAGGCCTCCCACTCGTTCCAGGTGATCTCGGCCCGCGACATGGCGAAGGGTTTCGCCAACGTGATCCGTACCGCCGGCTGCTCCGTCGGCCGCCCCGACTTGTCGCCCATGATGAAATCGCCCGCCGGCAGCGCCGCCATTTCCGGGCAGTCCGGGCAATCCCTGAAGAACGTGCCGGGCTCCTGCGCTAGGGCGGCGGTGGAGAGGACGAGGGAGAACAGGATGGCGGAAATCGTCGCACGCATGGGGCGCATCCTATCCGCCCTCATCGCGCTATCCAAGAGGGTCGGTATCGGTTGTCGGGAATGTGAGGGGATGCGGTACAATCTGCAGCCCCCTTCGCCCCTACGGGGCACTTCCCCCTGAGGGGGAAGCGACGGCTAATATCGCCTCCCCCGCTTGCGGGGGACGTGCCCGAAGGGCGGAGGGGGCCTTGGCAAACCGGCGACATGGGTAACATTTCAGCCCGGCGACATGGGTGACAGCTCCATCCGCCCGCCCGCCTTGCGCCTTCGCGTCCGGTGAACGATATTGGGGCGAGCCACCAGACCGTCATTTAGCGGACAGGGAACATGACCCTCTACCGACCTCTCGCCCTAGCGGCAGCCGCGCTGATGCTGGCTGTGGCGGGGTGCAGTTCAGATGAGCCGGAATATGTCGAGCGTCCCGTCGAGGAGCTCTACAATGCCGCGCTGTTTTCCCTGAACAACCAGGAATTCAAGGAAGCGGCCAGCCAGTTCGACGAGGTCGAGCGCCAGCACCCCTATTCGGTCTGGGCGACCAAGGCGCAGCTGATGTCGGCCTATGCCTATTACCAGGACGATGCCTACGACGACGCCATCATCGCGCTCGACCGTTTCATCCAGTTGCATCCGGGCAACCGCGACATCGGCTATGCCTATTACCTGAAGGCGCTCAGCTACTACGAACAGATCTCCGACATCGAGCGCGACCAGAAGATGACGCGCCTCGCCCTCGAGTCGCTCGAGGAAGTGGTCAACCGCTTCCCGGACAGCAAGTATGGCCGCGACGCGCTCATCAAGGTCGATCTCACCCTCGACCATCTCGCCGGCAAGGAGATGGAGGTCGGTCGCTTCTACCAGGAGCGCAAGCATTTCCCGGCGGCGATCAACCGCTTCAAGGCGGTGATCCAGAATTACCAGACCACCACCCATGTGCCGGAGGCGCTGGCCCGCATGACCGAGAGCTTCCTCGCCCTCGGCCTGATCGAGGAGGCGAAGAAGTCCGCCTCCGTGCTCGGCCACAATTATCCGGGCAGCGACTGGTACCAGGACAGCTACGACCTGCTGGTCGACCCGGCGGTGGCCGCGGTGAATGACGGCGCGGCGCCCGCGCCGGCGAAGAATGCCGACGGCTCCCCGGTGACCTGGTACAACCCCGTGACCTGGGTCAAGGGCAAGGACAGTCCGCGCGTCGCCCGCAATTCGGAAGTGCTGCCGCCGGAAAGCCTCGGCATCGTCCAGTCCAGCGCCGGCCCGGCGGAGAAGCCGGAAGACCCGGCCGCCGGGAAATCCGGCGATTCCGATCCCGCGAAGGCGGAGGACAAGGACCTGCCCTGGTACAATCCCCGCGGATGGTTCGACTGACGGGGCGGCGGAACTGACCCGTCATGCTGGCTTCCCTGTCGATCCGCAATGTCGTCCTGATCGAGAAACTCGACCTCGCCTTCGGGGCCGGTCTCTGCGTGCTGACCGGCGAGACCGGGGCGGGCAAGTCGATCCTGCTCGACAGCCTCGGCCTTGCGCTGGGTCTCCGGGCTGAATCCGGCCTCGTGCGCCGCGGCGCCGAGCAGGCCAGCGTCACCGCCGAGTTCGACATCACCGACGACCATCCCGCGATGGCGATCCTGCGCGAGAACGACCTGCCGGACGATTTGCCGCTGATGCTGCGCCGGGTGGTCGGCGCTGATGGCCGGAGCCGCGCCTATATCAACGACCAGGCCGCCGGGGTCAGGCTTCTCAGGCAGGTGGGCGACGCGCTGGCGGAAGTGCATGGCCAGTTCGAGCAATACGGCCTGATGAACCCGGCGAACCATCTCGGCCTGCTGGATTCCTTCGCCGGCCACGGCGCCCTCGTCACCGCGACCGCGCGCGCCTGGCGCGCCTGGCAGGCGGCGCTGAAGGCGCTGCGCGCGGCCGAGGACGAGGCGCGCACCGCCAAGGCCGACGAGGATTACCTTCGCCACGCGCTCGCCGAGCTCGACAAGCTGGCGGTCGAGGCGGGCGAGGAGGAGGAACTCGGCAAGCGCCGGCAGGTGCTGATGCATGGCGAGAAGATCGTCGAGAACCTGAACGCCGCCTTCGCCGAACTGAACCATGACCGGGGCATCGATTACCGGCTGCGCTCGGCCTTGCGCGCCGTCGAGCGGGCCCGCGACCAGGCTGGACCGGCGCTCGATCCCGTGCTCGAGGGGCTCGCCCAGGCGGCGGATGCCTGCGCCGACGCGACCATGGCGCTGGAACGCGCCTCCGCCGAGGTGGAGCTCGACCCCGCCGCCCTGGAAGCGGTGGAGGAACGACTGTTCGCATTGCGCGCCGCCGCCCGCAAACATTCGGTGGCGGTCGAGGAACTGCCGCTGCTCAGGACCCGCATGGCCGAACGGTTGGGCGCGATCGATGCCGGCGACGAACGGCTCGGCGAGCTGGCAATCGCCGCGGACGCCGCCCGCAAACGCTATGCCGAGGAAGCCGGCGCGCTGCAGCAATCGCGCCGCGCCGCCGCGGGTCGCCTCGATGAGGCGGTGAATGGCGAGCTCGGGCCCCTGAAGTTCGACCGCGCCTCCTTCCACACCGCCCTCGACGCGCTGGACGAGGGGCAATGGAACGAGAGCGGCATGGACCGCGCGGCCTTCCTGGTCGCGACCAACCCCGGCGCCGAGCCCGGCCCGCTCGGCAAGATCGCGTCGGGCGGCGAGCTGTCGCGCTTCATGCTGGCGCTGAAGGTCTCGCTGGCGGAGACCGACGGCATCGGCACGCTGATCTTCGACGAGGTTGATTCCGGAGTCGGCGGCGCGGTGGCGGACGCGGTCGGCGAACGCCACGCCCGGCTGTCGGACAAGGTGCAGGTGATGGTGGTTACCCATTCGCCGCAGGTCGCCGCGCGTGGCGCCTGGCATCTCAAGGTGGCAAAGACCGACCATGCGGCCGGCACCGTGACCTCGGTCGCGCGGCTCTCGGACGCGGAACGCGAAGAGGAGATCGCCCGCATGCTGGCCGGCGCCAATGTCACGGAGGCCGCGCGTGCGGCCGCTTCCAGCCTGCTGAGCGGGGCCGCGTCGTGAGCGGGGAGGCTCCGGTTTCCGACCTCTCGGCAGAGGCTGCCGGTCGGGAAGTCGCGGACCTTCGGGCGGAGATCGAACGGCTGAACCGCGCCTATTACCAGGAGGACGCACCGGAAGTCTCCGACGCCGAGTACGATGCGAAGTTCCGCCGCCTGCAGGAACTCGAAAGCGCCTTCCCCGACCTCGATTCCCTCGACAGTCCGACCAAGCGCGTCGGCGCGGCCCCTGCCACCGGGTTCGCCAAGGTCACCCATTCGGTGCCGATGCTGTCGCTCGCCAACGCCTTCTCGGAGGAGGACCTGGCTGAGTTCTTCGCCCGCGTCCGCCGCTTCCTCGGCCTCGGCGCGGAAGACCCGGTCGAGGTGACGGCCGAACCCAAGATCGACGGGCTGTCGGCCTCGCTCCGCTACGAGAACGGTCGCTTCGTGCAGGGCGCGACCCGCGGTGACGGCGCGGTGGGCGAGGATGTCACCCGGAACCTCGCCACGCTGGACGATATCCCCGACCGGATCGAGGGCGCGCCGGAGGTGCTGGAGGTGAGAGGCGAGGTCTATATGAGCCGCGCCGATTTCGCCGCGCTGAACGCCCGGCAGGAGGAGAAGGGCGAGAAGATCTTCGCCAACCCGCGCAATGCGGCGGCGGGCTCGCTGCGCCAGAAGGATGCCTCGATCACGAAATCCCGCCCGCTCCGCTTCTTCGCCTATTCCTGGGGGGAGGTCTCGGCGCCGCTGTCGGAAACACATCACGGCGTGCTGGAGCGGTTCGGCGTCTTCGGCTTCACAATCAACCCGGAGACGCGGGTGGTGCGGAGCGTCACCGAGGCGATGGAGTTCTACCGCGAGATCATGGCGCGCCGAGCGGCGCTGGATTACGACATCGACGGCATCGTCTACAAGGTCAACCGGTTGGACTGGCAGGGCCGCCTCGGCATGGTCAGCCGCGCGCCGCGCTGGGCGATCGCCCACAAGTTCCCGGCAGAGAAGGCGCAGACGATCCTCAAGGCAGTGAGCATCCAGGTCGGGCGTACCGGTGCGCTGACCCCCGTCGCCGAGCTGGAGCCGATCACCGTCGGCGGCGTCGTGGTCAGCCGCGCCACCCTGCACAATGCCGACGAGATCGAGCGCAAGGACATCCATGTCGGCGACCTCGTCACCATCCAGCGCGCCGGCGACGTGATCCCGCAGGTGGTCGAGGCGGTGCGGACCCCGACCAGCGAACCGGCGCGCTTCGCCTTCCCAGACCATTGCCCGGAATGCGGCTCGCAGGCGATCCGCGAGCCCGGCGAGGCGGTGACCCGCTGCACCGGCGGGCTGATCTGCCCGGCGCAGGCGGTGGAGCGGCTCAAGCATTTCGTCTCCCGCGACGCCTTCGATATCGAGGGGTTCGGCGGCCGCTCCATCGAGGCGTTCTTCCGCGACGGCACCATCGCCAGCCCGGCCGACATCTTCACGATGGAGGAAAGGGACGCCGTTGCGCTTGCCCCGCTGGCGAAGCGGGAGGGCTGGGGGCGGACCTCGGCCTCCAACCTGTTCGGCGCCATCCGCGACCGCCGCACCATCCCGCTCGACCGCTTCGTCTACGCGCTCGGCATCCGCCAGGTCGGGCAGGCCACCGCGAAATTGCTGGCCCGCAATTACGGCACGCTGGCCGAGCTGCGCGCCGCCATGGACCGCGCAAGGGACGAGAACAGCGAAGATTACGTCCAGCTTCTCAATATCGACCAGGTCGGCAAGGTGATGGCGGCGGACATCATCGGCTTCTTCGCCGAGGACCATAACCGCGACCTGCTCGACCGGCTGGCCGGGCTGCTCGACATCGAGCCCTACGCGGCGCCGGCGGCGGTCTCCTCGAACGTTTCCGGGAAAACGGTTGTCTTCACCGGCACTCTGGAGAAGATGACGCGCTCCGAAGCCAAGTCGCGGGCCGAGGCGCTCGGCGCCAAGGTCGCCGGGTCCGTCTCGAAGAAGACCGACTTCGTGGTTGTGGGAGCCGATGCCGGGTCGAAGGCGAAAAAGGCCGAGGAACTCGGTGTCGCCACATTGACCGAGGATGAATGGCTGGAGATGACACAATCATGATTGCACCCACTGGCATGATTCTGCCCCACGAACGCGTGCTCGTCGGGATCGACACCACCGATTGCGACAAGGCCGTCGGTATCGCCAACGCCGTCGCCGGCTCCGTCGGCGGGGTGAAGCTCGGCAAGGAATTCTTCGTCTCGAACGGGCCGGAAGGTGTCCGCTGCGTCACCGCCGGCGGCGCGCCGCTGTTCCTCGATCTCAAGTGGCACGACATCCCGAACACGGTGGCGGGCGCCGTGCGCGCCTCGCTGCCGCTGAAGCCGCTGATCGTCAATGTCCATGCCTCCGGCGGGCCGGCGATGATGCGGGCCGCCGCCGAGGCCGCCGCCGCTGCCGGCACCGACCGGCCAATGGTCATCGGCGTTACCGTGCTCACCAGCATGGCCGAGGATGACCTCGCCGCCGTCGGGCAGGATACCGACATGCAGGCGCAGGTCGCGCGGCTGGCGAAGCTTGCCATGGAATGCGGCCTCGACGGCGTGGTCTGCTCGCCGAAGGAGATCCGGCTGGTGAAGCAGGCCTGCGGGCCGGACTTCAAATGCATCGTGCCCGGCATCCGCCCGGTCTGGTCCGCCGCCAATGACCAGAAGCGCATCGCGACGCCGTCGCAGGCGGTGCTCGACGGCGCCGATTACATCGTCATCGGCCGGCCGATCGCCGCGGCGGAAGATCCCGCCAACGCGGCGAAGCGGGTGGCCGAGGAACTCGAGGCGGCGTGAGCGCCCGGGTCAAGATCTGCGGGCTCGGCGACAAGGAATCCGTCCGCGCGGCGGTGGCGGGCGGCGCCGCTCATGTCGGTTTCGTCTTTTACCCGCCCTCGCCGCGCAGCCTGGCCCTGCCGCTGGCCGCCGAACTGGCGCGCATGGCCGGCGCCCGGGTCAACCGGGTCGGCCTGTTCGTCGATCCGGACGACGACCTGCTCCGCGACACGCTGGCCGCCGTCCCGCTCGACATGGTGCAGCTGCATGGCAAGGAGCCGGTGCGGCGGGTCGCCGAGATCCGCGAGCGCTTCGGCCGGCCGGTGATGAAGGCCTGCGGCATCTCGACGTCGGAAGACCTCGCCGCCGCGCGCATCTATCTCTCGGTCGCCGACCGCATCCTGTTCGACGCCAAGCCGCCGAAGCGGGACGGCGCGCTGCCCGGCGGCAACGCGGAAAGCTTCGACTGGTCGATCCTTACGGACGCGCGCTGGCCCGGTCCCTGGATGCTGGCCGGCGGCCTCGACCCGGACAATGTCGCGGAGGCCATCCGCCGGACGCGGGCCACCGACGTCGACGTCTCGTCGGGCGTCGAGGACAAGCCCGGCCGCAAGAACCCGGAGAAGATCCGGGCGTTCCTGAAGGCCGCCGCCGGGGCCTGATCCGGCGCAGACGAAAAGGGAAGGGGAATTCCGGAATGCATATCCTCGTGACCGGGGCCGGCGGCATGATCGGCCGGAAATTCGTGGCGGCGCTGGCGCGGGGCGAGGGCCCGGCGCGCATCGACCGCCTGACGCTGACCGACATCGTGGCGCCGACTGCGCCGGAAGGCATCGGCTGTCCGGTCGAGTGCATCGGCGCGGATTTCACCGGCGAGGGCGTCGCCGAACGGCTGGTCGCGGGCAAACCCGACCTGATCGTGCATCTGGCGGCGGTCGTTTCCGGCGAGGCGGAAGCCGATTTCGACAAGGGCTACCGGGTCAATCTCGACGGCACCCGCGGCCTGCTGGAGGCGATCCGTCTGACGCCGGACCGGGGCGACTGGAAGCCCCGCTTCCTGTTCACCTCCTCGGTCGCCACCTTCGGCGGACCCTACCCGGCCTCGATCCCCGACGATTTCATCAATTCGCCGCAGAACAGTTACGGCGTCCAGAAGGTGATCGGCGAGATGCTGCTATCCGACTACACCCGCCGCGGCTTCATCGACGGTATCGGGCTGCGCCTGCCGACCATCTGCATCCGCCCCGGCGCGCCGAACAAGGCGGCGTCCGGCTTCTTCTCCGGCATCCTGCGCGAACCGCTGCAGGGCAGGGAGGCGGTGCTGCCTGTCGACGAGAGCATCCGCCACTGGTTCTCCAGCCCGCGCGCCGCGGTCGGCTACCTCTTGCGCGCGGCAGTGATGGAGTCCACCCCCATCGGCGACCGCCGCACGCTCAATCTGCCGGGTCTCAGCGCCACGATCGGCGACGAGATCGAGGCGCTGCGCCGCGCCGCCGGCGATGCGGCGGTGAAACTGATCCGCCGCGAGCCTGACCCGGCGATCCGCGCCATCGTCTCCTCCTGGCCGGAACGCTTCGACGCGACCCGGGCCCGGGCGCTTGGCTTCGTCGCGGAACAGAGCTTCGACGAGATCATCCGGGTGTTCATCGAGGACGAGCTTGGGGGGTGAGCATCCTTCGGGAGTGCATAAAAAATTTATATTTTCATGTCATCCCGGCGAAAGCCGGGACCTAGG
>JAVKCR010000027.1:0-3163 GCA_040222645.1 Rhodospirillales bacterium | reverse complement strand
CTCGCGCTGGCCAACGCGCTGCGCTCGGCGAACGATCGCCCCGCCGCGCTGGCTTCCTACGAAGAGGCGATCCGGATCGCGCCGGACCATGCCGAGGCGCTGTCGGGCAAGGGCATCGTGCTGATGGAGACCGGCGATCTCGCGGGCGCCATCGAATGCCTGCGGAAAGCCGCCGCCATCGCGCCTTCCCGCACGGCGACCCTCGGCAATCTCTCGACCGCGCTCCGCCTCGACCGGCAGTACGGGGAGGCCATCGCCGTCGCCGAACAGGCTGTCGAACTGGCGCCCGGCTCGGCGGAGAACCGGAACAATCTCGGCAATGCCTGCCGCGATGCCGGGCGGCTGGCGGATGCCGAATATGCCTACCGACAGGCGATCGCGCTCCGGCCGGGCTATGCGGCGGCGATGGGCAACCTCGCCAACCTGCTGCGCGACATGATGCGGCCGGAGGAGGCGCTGGAAATGAACCAGGCGGCGGTGAAGGCCAATCCGAAGGACGAGGTCGCCGGCATGAAGCTGCTGTTCGGGCTCTGCCAGAACCCGGATATCGCACCATCGGAACTGGCCGACGCCCACCGCGACTGGGCGCGCCGGTTCGCGCCGAGCGTGACCGAGAACGGCGGCCCCCGCGATCCCGACCCGGAGAGGGTGATCCGCGTCGGCTTCGTCTCGCCCGATTTCCGGCTGCTTTCGCTGCGCTATTTCTATGACGCCCTGCTCTCGCCCGCGCCGCGCGAGCGCTTCCCTCTCACTGCCTTCGCCGAGATCGCCCGACCCGACCGCGAGACCGAGGCGGTGCGCGCGCGCATGGATGGCTGGGTCCCGACCTCCGGCCTGTCGCGCCAGGGTTTCGTCGATGCGGTCCGGCGCGAACGGATCGACATCCTCATCGACCTCGCCGGCCATACCGCCAACAGCCGGCTCAATTGTTTCGGCCTGCGCCCGGCGCCGGTGCAGGTGGAATGGGGCGCGGGCTACGCCTTCACCACCGGCAGCTAGGCGATGGAGGCTCTGATCGCGGATGCAAGCGTGGTCCCGAATCCGGACGAGGCGATCTATTCAGAAGAGATCATCCGCCTGCCCGCATCCTTCAGCGCCTACCGCCCGCCCAGGAACGCCCCGCCGGTCGCGCCGTCGGCCGCCGCGCGCAACGGATACGTCACCTTCGGCAGCATCAGCCGCACCTCGAAGCTCAACCCGGCGCTGTTCGATTGCTGGGCCGACATCCTGCATGAGGTGCCGGGTTCGCGCCTGTTCCTGAAGGACCGCCATCTCGGCGACGAGGTGCTGCGCGACGGGGTGCGCCGCACCTTCACGCTGCGCGGCATCGACCCGGAGCGCCTCGATTTCGAGGGGCCGTCGAGCCACGAGGCGACGATGGCGGCCTATGCAAAGATCGACATCGCGCTCGATCCCTTCCCCAATTCCGGCGGGGTGACGCTCTGCGAGGCGATGTGGCTCGGCGCGCCGGTGATCGCGCTGGAGGGGCGCTTCTTCCTGTCGCGGGTCGGCGCCAGCCTGATCGCGGCGGCCGGCCATCCGGAATGGGTGGCGCGCACGCCGGAGGATTACGTTTCCATCGCCGCCCAGCTCGCCTCCGACATCGGCGGGCTCGCCGCCATCCGCGCGGGCCTCCGCGACGAGCTGGCCGCCTCCCCGCTCTGCGATCTGGCGGGCTACGGCGAGGCGGTCGGCGCGGCGCTGATCGGGCTCTGGCGGCGCGCCTGCGGCCGATAGCTGTGTTGCGGATTGCGACAACCGCGTAGACTCCGGGTGATTCGATTTTCCGGGACGAAACGGTGACGGCAAGAAACGAGCAGTCCGAAGCATTCTGGCGGCGGCGCGACGTACCCCTCGAGGTACTGATCGGGAACGCGCGCGCGCTCGAACGCGAGGGGTCGCTGGCCGCCGCCGCGATGACCTGGCGGCAGGCGCTCCGGCTGTTTCCGGGCGAGCCGCAGGCGTTGCTCGGCCTCGCCGCGCTCTCGGAGCGGCTCGGCAATCTCGATGCCGCCGCCGGTGCGGTAAAGCTGGTCGCCGAACGCTCGCTCCTCCCCGAACATTTCTTCCGCCTCGCCGAGATCGAGCGCGCCCGCGGCCGCAACGAGACCGCTGCCAACATCTGGCGCGCCATCGCCGGGGCCGACCCGTCCGACCACCGCGACTATCTCGACCGGGGACTGGCGATGGAGAAGCTCGGCAACATGGCGGAGGCGCGCGCCGCCCTCGTCGTCGCCGCCAAGATCGAGCCGAAGGATGCCGCCGCCTTCTACCATCTCGGCCGCATCGACACCGCTGCCGGGCGCGGCCGCGACGGCCTCAAGAACCTCGCCCGCGCGCTCGAGATCGACCCGAAGCATGGCCTCGCCACCGCCTGGGTGGCCCGCGCCTTCCTGATGCAGGACCGCCTCGAGGAGGCGCTGCAGGTCGCCCACCGCGCCACCGAGACCGCGCCTGACGAGGCCGGGGCATGGGCCGCGCTCGGGCGCGTGCAGTCGGCGCGGCTGGCGGCGCGCGAGGCATCGTCGGCCTTCTACCGCGCGCTCTCGCTCGACCCGCGCTCCGTGGAGGCCCATGCCGGGCTTGCCGAGCAGCGTCTCGCGCAGGGCCGCGCCGAGGAGGCCCATGCCGGCTTCACCCTGGCCGCCGCCCTGTCCGCCACCGGCGCGCCGCCGGCAGTAGCCTTGGATTCCATCCTCTCGGTCGGCGGCGACCAGGAAGTGCTGAGCGGCTACATGCATCCGCCGAGCGGCGCCTCGGTCTCCGTCGTCATCGTCGCGGGCGGACGCATCGGCAATCTCGACCGCTGCCTCGACGGGCTGGCCCGCCAGACGCTCCGGGCGGATTCCATCGAGATCGTCATCGCCGACATCACCCCGGAACAGGCCAACGCCCCGGTCGCGCGGCGCTTCTACGAGAAGCTGCCGCACGTGCTCTATCTCAAGGCCGACGGCGCGGACTGGCTCGACGGCTGGAAGGCCGCCTCGGGGCGGGCGACCGGCAGCGTCATCGTGCACCTGGCGGACGGCGTGCGCCCGCTGCCCGACCTGCTGGAATCGCTGCTGCGGCCCTTCGCCGAGCCCGACCGCCACCTGGTTGCGGGCCGCGTGCTGCCCGGCTTCGAGGAGACGCCGGGCAACTGGATCGGCGGCATGATGTCGCC
>JAVKCR010000026.1:0-6593 GCA_040222645.1 Rhodospirillales bacterium | reverse complement strand
GCGTCGACCGCCACCTGGTCGGCGGCCTTCTCGTCGCCGCGGCCCATCAGTTTCGATGCCGCAAGGGCGGCTGCTTCGGTGACCCGGACGACTTCAAGCGCCAGGTTGCGATCCATCTTCGCTGTCATGACTGTTCCTCTGGAGACCCGGTCCCGTTAACGACTCGAACCGGAGTTTACCCTGTCCTACAGGGATTCAATACGAATCATGCAAGGCGCCATGACGCAGACGTCGAGCGCGGAAATCCGCGCCAGCGCCTCCATCATCGATGCCTCGCGGGTTTCATGCGTGGTCAGCACCAGCGGCACCGGTTCGCCGGGGTCGCGGGCACGCTGCATGAGATTGGAGATCGACACGTCGAGATCGCGCAGGATGGCGGAAATCTCGGCGACCACGCCGGCCCGGTCGACGACCGACAGCCGGACATAGTAGCTGCAGATGTGCTCTGCCATGGCGGCTGGCGCGATGTCCACGAGCTGGGAGACCGGCAGCCCAAAGGCGGGCGCCGCACGGCCGGCGGCAATGTCGATGATGTCCGACACAACCGCGGACGCGGTCGGACCGGCGCCGGCGCCGCGGCCCTCGTAAAGGGTCTGGCCGACGAAATCGCCCTCGACCACGACGGCGTTGAAGACGTCCTCGACATGGGCGATCGGCGCCTGTTTCGGCACCATGCAGGGATGCACCCGCTGTTCCAGCCCGGCATCCGTCAGCTTCGCCGTACCAAGCAGCTTGATGCGGTAGCCGAGCTCCTCGGCGAAGGCGATGTCGACCGGCGAGACGTCCCGGATACCGTCGATATGCACCGCGCCGAAATTCAGCCGCACCCCGAAGGCGAGGCTGGCCAGGATGGCGAGCTTGTGGGCCGCATCGATACCGTCGATGTCGAAGGTCGGGTCGGACTCGGCATATCCCATCTTCTGGGCGTCCGCGAGCACGCCCTCGAACGGTGCGCCGGTCTGGCGCATCTCGGTCAGGATGTAGTTGCAGGTGCCGTTGAGGATGCCGGTGACACGGCTGTGCCGGTTCGCGGAAAGCCCTTCCCTGAGTGCGCGGATGATCGGGATGCCGCCGGCGACCGCCGCTTCGTAGCCGAGCCAGACGCCGGCCGCCTCGGCCGCCGTGGCGATGGCGATACCGTGATGGGCAAGCATCGCCTTGTTGGCGGTAACCACCGACCGGCCGGCCGCGATGGCGTTGTCGATGGTCTCGCGCGCCTTGCCGTCCTCGCCGCCGATTACCTCGACGACGATATCCGCATCCGCCTTCGCGGCCATCTCCGCCGCATCGCCGAACCATTCGATGCCCGCGAGATCGAGCCCGCGGTCACGGTTTCGGTCACGGGCGGACACCGCGGTGACGCGGATTTCCCGGCCCGAGCGGGCGGCGAGCAGGTCCTTCTGCGCGGCGATCAGGCGCACCGTTTCCGCGCCGACCGTACCGAGGCCGGCGATCCCGACCTTGCAGGCGTTATCCGTCATACGAACTCCTCAGGAGGCCATCCGCTCGGCCGACGCCGCCGCAGGCGAGCCGAGGAAGGCCTTGATGTTGCGCACCGCCTGGCGGATGCGCTGTTCATTCTCGACGAGCGCGATACGCACATGGCTGTCACCATGCTCGCCGAAGCCGATACCCGGTGCGACCGCGACCTTCGCCTCGCTCAGCAGCAGCTTGGCGAACTCGTTCGAGCCGAGATGGGCAAAACGCTCCGGCAGCGGCGCCCATGCGAACATCGTCGCCTTCGGCGACGGCACGTTCCAGCCGGCCGAGGCGAGGCCGGAGATCAGCACGTCGCGGCGCGCCTTGTAGCGCTGGCGCATTTCCTCGACACAATCCTGCGGACCGTTCAGCGCCGCGGTCGCCGCCACCTGGATCGGCGTGAAGGCGCCGTAATCGAGGTAGGACTTGATCCGCGCCAGCGCCCCGATCAGGCGCGGGTTGCCGGCGGCAAAGCCGATGCGCCAGCCCGGCATCGAATAGGTCTTCGACAGCGAGGAGAACTCGACCGCGATCTCGCGCGCTTCCGGGATCTCGAGGATCGAGGGCGGCGGGTTGCCGTCGAAATAGACCTCCGCATAGGCGATGTCGGACAGTATCCAGATCTTCTGCTCGCGGCAGAACTTCACCACGTCGCGGTAGAAGTCGAGGGTGGCCACTTCCGCCGTCGGGTTCGACGGGAAGTTGATGACGACCGCGGTCGGGCGCGGCACCGAATGGATCACCGCGCGTTCCAGCGCCTCGAGAAATGTGTCGTTCGGCGTCGAGGGGATGTTGCGAACCGACCCCCCGGCGATGATGAAGCCAAACTGGTGGATCGGGTAGGACGGGTTCGGCGCCAGGATGATGTCTCCCGGGCTGGTGATCGCCTGGGCGAGGTTGGCGAGGCCCTCCTTCGATCCCAGCGTGACGATCGCTTCCTTGTCCGGGTCGATGCTCACGCCGAAGCGGCGGTCGTAATAGGCGGCAAGCGCCTTGCGAAGACCGGGAATGCCGCGCGAGTTCGAATAACGGTGGGTGCGGCCGTCGGCGGCAGCCTCGCACATCTTGGCGACGATATGCGGCGGCGTCGGGAAGTCAGGATTTCCCATGCCGAAATCGATGATGTCCTCGCCACGGGCGCGCGCGGCGGCCTTCATGGCGTTTACTTCGGCAAAGACGTAGGGCGGGAGACGCCGGATGCGGTAGAATTCATCGTTCATGGCGCGATTACCTGGAAAGAGCCGGCGCTCTCGCCGGCGCAGCGTTTTAGCGCGGGTTAACCCCGCGCGCCAGACCCGACCTGCTAGAGGTCGATATAGATTTCAGCGCGGCGGTTGCCGGCCTCGCCGGAGGGCATGACCTCCAGGTAACGCGGCTGGCTGGCGCTGGCGCCGCCGACATAGAGGCGGTTGGCCGGCACACCCATCGAGATGATCGCCTGGGCAACTGAATTGGCTCGGGCAGCGGAAATCCGTCCATTGACCTCGGCATGATCGGCCGGGGTCATGTCGGGCGTGCGCTGCGAAGCATGGCCGACGACACGGACCGCGCCACCGCGCGATGCGGCGATCTGGGCGACCTGGGCAAGGATCTGGCGGTCGCGGTCCGACAGGTTGGCGGAGCCGTTGGCGAACTGGATCGTTGCGAGATGGACCGACTGGCTGACACCGACGGGGTTGTAGGCCTCAAGCGGATTGGCGCCGGCGGGAACATCGATGCCGACCGGCAGCGGGATCGAAGCCCCCTGCGGCAGACCCTGGCTGACCGAACCGGAAGAGATCACCACGGTGTCCTGACCGGCGGCGACATTGAACGACTCACCGGAGAATTGCGGTGCGGGCTGCATCGCATCGGCGGTCAACGGCGGCTGCAGGCGCGGCGCATTCGGGTTTACCGGGGCCGTCGGCGCCGGCGGGGCCGGGATGGCGGCCTGGGAACTGACGGGCGGCACCGGCGACGCGGCAGGCGCCGGCGGTGAGGATGAATCGGCGGTCGGCGGCGTCAGCGACCGGCGCGGCGGCTGTCGCGCGGCGGCCGGATTGTCGGTATAGCGCGCGTTCTGGTTATCCGCGATCAGCCCTTCGGCAACCTTGTCGCGCTCGGCTTCCGGCGAAGGAACAGGCTTTTCCGGTACCGAAGACAGGTTGGGATATTCCGCGTCCTTTTCACCCGGCAGGTCCGGCTTCTGCTCCTCGGCCGTCTCCTCCTCGTCACCGGAGAAAAAGTCGACCGTTCCCTTGTACCATTCGACGGGATTGACAGCGTCCGGCACGGAGGAACAGGCGCTGAGGGTGAAACCGGCAGCGACCGCCAACGCCACGATCCGACCGGCATGTATCACCGGTTTCATCGCGGCGGGCCGGGTGTCGCTCAATTGTCGGGCAACGGCGTTGTCCAGTTTCATTCTCTCGTACCTGTTCGTTGTGCGCCTCGTGACGGGCGCTCGCCACCGACACATAAATGAATCGAGACCGTTTTACAAAACGTGAACGCAGACGTATAGCCCAGATAAATACCCATTGTACCGCTAAAGGACGCTGCCGGTTGTCGAACCGGGCGGCGCTGCCGTATACCTTACAGTTACAAAACCAAGGGCCTGGAGGAATCTCATGTCCGATAAGAAAGCCGGCAAGGTTGAAATGCCGGACCCGGCGGAACTGTCCGAGACCATGGCGCGGATCGCGGAACGTTCCCAGCGAATCGTGACCGAATTCCTCGCCCGGCAGGGTGAAAACGGCAAGGCCGAGTCGCTAGACCCGCTCAATATCGGGTCTGCCTTCATGGAAATGACGGCGCGGATGATGAGCAATCCGTCGAAGATGGTCGAAGCCCAGATGAGCCTGTGGCGAGATTACATGGATCTCTGGCAGACCACCGCCCGGCGCATGATGGGCGAGAACGCCGACGAAGTCATCGAACCGCAGCGCGACGACCGCCGCTTCCGCGACGAGATGTGGACGGAGAACGAGATCTTCGACTACATCAAGCAGTCGTACCTGCTCTCGGCCCGCTGGATCCAGGACGTGGTCCGCGACGTCGACGGGCTCGACGACAAGACGGCAGCCAAGGTCGATTTCTATACCCGGCAATTCGTCGATGCGCTGGCGCCCACCAATTTCGTGATGACCAATCCCGAGGTCCTTCGCACCACGCTGGAAACCGGCGGCGAAAATCTCGTCAACGGTCTGAACAATCTCTTGTCGGACCTCGAGCGCGGCAAGGGCAAGCTGCACATCAAGATGACCGACCATGATGCCTTCGAGGTCGGCGGTAATATCGCCGTCACGCCGGGCAAGGTGGTCTTCCAGAACGACCTGATGCAGTTGCTCCAGTACGAGCCGACCACCGAAAAGGTCGCCAAGACGCCGCTGCTGATCATTCCGCCTTGGATCAACAAGTTCTACATCCTCGACCTGCGCGAGAAGAACAGCTTCATCAAGTGGGCGGTTTCCCAGGGCCACAGCGTTTTCGTCATCTCCTGGGTCAACCCGGATGCGAAACTGCGCAACAAGTCCTTCGAGGATTACATGCTCGACGGGCCGCTGGCCGCGCTCGACGCCATCGAGAAGGCGACCGGTGAGAAGAAGACGAATGTCATCGGCTATTGTCTCGGCGGCACGCTTCTCGCCGCGACCTTGTCCTACATGAAGGCGAAGAAGATCGACAAGGTGGCGTCGGCGACCTTCTTCACCACGATGGTGGATTTCTCCGAAGCCGGCGAACTCGGTGTCTTCATCGACGAGACCCAGCTCACCCATCTCGAGAAGAAGATGGACGAGCGCGGTTTTCTCGAAGGCTCGGAGATGGCAACCACCTTCAACATGCTGCGCGCCAATGACCTGATCTGGTCGTTCGTGGTCAACAACTACCTGCTCGGCAAGGAGCCATTCCCGTTCGACCTGCTCTACTGGAACTCGGATTCCACCCGCATGCCGGCGGCGATGCACTCCTTCTACCTGCGCAAGATGTACCAGGAGAACAGGCTGGTCGAGCCGGGCGGCATCGAGCTCTGCGGTGTGCCGATCGATCTCACCACCATCGATCTGCCGGTCTATATCGTCTCGACACGGGAAGACCATATCGCGCCGTGGAAGTCGACCTATGCCGCGACCCAGCTCTACAAGGGACCGGTGCGCTTCGTGCTGGCGGGTTCGGGACATATCGCCGGCATCGTCAACCCGCCCGCGGCGAACAAGTACGGATTCTGGACGAACAGCCGCAAGGCGAAGTCGCCGGACACCTGGCTCAAATCCGCCACCCAGCATGACGGCTCCTGGTGGACGGACTGGAACGAGTGGACGGGGAAGTTCAAGGGCGGCGAGATACCTGCCCGCAAGCCCGGTGACGGCAAACTCAAGGTCATCGAGGACGCGCCCGGCTCCTTCGTGAAGGTCCGTGCGACCGACGCCGACGATTGACGGTCGAGGCGCCGGAATGCGGGACCTGATCGTCCTGCTGACCGGTGCCGACGAGGCTGCTTTCCTCGGCCAGATACTGGCCCGGGCGAACCGGGCGCCGGTCATCCGTCATGCGCCGGACCTTCCGTCCGTCGAGGCGGCGCTGGCCGAACCTGCAGGACGGCGCCGGCTGATCGCGTTCTCGACAGGCGTGATCGTGCCGGGACGCCTGCTTGAACGGTTCGATGCCGGTGCCTTCAATTTCCATCCCGGCACGCCGGACTACCCGGGCAACCAGGTCGCGGCCTTCGCCGCCTATGACGGCGTGTCCCTGTTCGGTGCGACCTGCCACCGCATGATCGCCCGGGTGGATGCGGGCGAGATCGTCGCCGTCGCGCGCAAGGCGATGGCGCCGGGCGCCAGCCGGACCGACTACGCAATCCATGCCTACCAGGCGATGGCCGAACTGTTCATCGAGATGGCCCCGAAACTCGCCGGTTTCGATGCGGAGATACCGGCCACCGGCGATCTGTGGTCAGGCCCGGTCAGGCGCATCTCGGATATCGAGGCGATGCGCTGGCTCCCGCGCGACATCGACCGGAACGAGTTTTCCCGCCGGGTCCGCGCCTTCGAGGATGGCGAGCCGGGCTCGCTCAGGATGAACCTGCACGGCTGGCGCTTCCGTATCGTGCCGGAAGAGAGCTGAACGCCGCCTAC
>JAVKCR010000025.1:0-6662 GCA_040222645.1 Rhodospirillales bacterium | reverse complement strand
GCTGCAGCAGACGGTGAATGCAATGGATGTTAGTCCACTCAACGCATGTTGAGCAAAAAACGGGACAGGCACGTAATAGTTCCGGTTCGGGGCCCGGGCCCGTGTCTGCAGGCCGGTGCGGCTCATTCCGCCTCCGGATGGCGGCTGCCGAAAATACTCTTGCCGTGGATCGAAAGCTTGGATATATTATGTCCGTACATAATAATGCGTCGTTGCATTTGGGAGCCGAGAGAATGAACATGGTTGCGAACCGCTACGAAGCCGCCAGTGTCTGGACAGCCGAGGAGCTGCGCCGGGATTCTTCCTGGATTCATCCGTTCTCACCGGCGGAAATCGCCGAGCTTGAAGCGGCGACGCATGATGTGCTGCGGCGCGGGTTTCACTGGGGGGCCTTCGAGACCGAAGATTTCGTCCTGCCCACCCTTGCGGATCGTTTCAAGCGGTTCCAGGATGACCTGGAAAATGGCCGCGGCATCCTGCTGATGCGTGGAATTCCCGTCACCGACTATGATGACGAGTTTGCCTTTACCATGTACTGGGGCATTGCCCGGCATATCGGCGACCCGATCTCCCAGAATTCAAGAGGCGACCTGATCGGAGAGGTCAAGGACCGGGGGCGTGACTATTTCTCGAAGAACGTGCGCGGTTATACCACGAACAACGAAATCCGGGCCCATTGCGACAGTTCGGACGTGGTCGGGCTGCTTTGCATGCATCCCGCCCGTACCGGCGGCGAGAGCGTGGTGGTCAGTTCCGGCGCGATCTACAACCGCCTGATCGAGGAATTCCCGGAAGCCCTGCCGCATCTCTTCAAGGGCTTCCATTTCGATCTGCGTGGCGAAGGCTCGACGGAAGACCCCGACGAGGTTACCCGCCATCGCGTGCCGGTCTTCAGCCACCATGCGGGCCTGCTCAGCTGCCGCTACAATCAGAAGACGATCGAGGATGGTATGGCCAAGGCCGGCATGCCGCTCACGGGCGAGGCGCTGGAGGCCGTGCGCGCCGTCGGGCGGATCGCGCTTTCCGACGGGATCCGTTTCGACATGGATTTCAAGGTCGGCGACATTCAGCTGCTGAACAACCACACGACGTTGCATGCGCGGACCGATTTCGAGGATTTCGACGAACCCGAACGCAAGAGACGCCTGCTGCGGCTCTGGCTGAACCTGCCCAACGGCCGGCCGCTGACCCCCGAATTCGCCGAACGGCTCAATACCGGCCCGCGCGGCGGTGTCCGGGTGCGCCCATCGGCTGCGGCGGGGTAGAGCGGGTCCCAAGCAGGCGCTTCAAGCCGCCTGATCCTCCGCGACGACGCTATTCTGCAAAACCCCGATCCCCTCGATCTCGACCTCGACCTGGTCGCCGGGGCGGATCGGGCCGACCCCTGACGGCGTTCCGGTGAGGATGATGTCGCCCGGCAGCAGGGTGATGGCGGCGCTGATGCAGGCGATGATCCGCGGCACGCTGAAGATGAAGTCCGCGGTGTTGGAATTCTGCCGGACAGCCCCGTTCACCCGGCAGGAGATCGACAGGCTGCCAGGGTCGAGCTCGGTCTCGATGACGGGCCCGAGCGGACAGAAGCTGTCGTAGCCCTTCGCGATCAGCAGCGCGCCCGACGCCATCTCGGACTTCTGGATGACGCGTTCACTGACATCGTTTGCCGCCGTGTAGCCGAAGACATGGTCGAGCGCCGCTCCCTCCGGAATGCGCCGGCCTTCCCGGCCGATGATCACCGCGAGTTCAGCCTCGTGGTGGACGAGTTCAGCCTCGCGGGGATAAATAATGGCCGCATCCGGTCCGACAACCGTGGTTGAGGGCTTGGTGAACAGCATCGGCCGTTCCGGCAGCGCCAGGTTCATCTCGGCGGCATGGGCGCGGTAATTGAGCCCGACACAGAATATCCGGCCTGCTTCCAGCGGTTCGACAAGACGCACCACCGCCAGCGGTACCGGTTCACCGACCAGGCCCATGCCGAACCAGGGCGCATCCGGCAGCGGATGGATGAATGAGCCGTCGAGCACGCCGTAGAGCGGCTCCGAATCGGTATCGACAAAGCGGACGATCTTCATGGCGGTCCGGGTTCCTTCGTGAACAGGGTGATTGGCGGGCAGGGCGGAAGCGAACCAGCCCCGCAAGTCCCGCCATCCGCCAGCACAATAGAAACCGCCCGACATCGCATTGGCAATGTCGGGCGGTGCTGGCCGGTGCCGGAATTCCGGCAGGCGGTATCAGTGACCGAGGATCTGGCTCAGGAAGAGCTTGGTCCGGTCGTTCTGCGGATTGTGGAAGAAGTCTTCCGGGTTGTTCTCTTCGACGATCTCTCCGGCATCCATGAAGATCACCCGGTCGGCGACCTTGCGGGCGAAACCCATTTCGTGGGTGACGCAGAGCATGGTCATGCCTTCCTCGGCCAGCGAGATCATGGTGTCGAGCACTTCCGAGATCATTTCCGGATCGAGGGCCGATGTCGGCTCGTCGAACAGCATGATGCGGGGGTTCATGCAGAGCGAGCGGGCGATCGCCACGCGCTGCTGCTGACCGCCGGAAAGCTGGCCCGGATATTTGTGCGCCTGTTCCGGGATCTTCACCCGGGTCAGGAACTTCATCGCGACTTCCTCGGCTTCCTTCTTCGGCATCTTGCGGACCCAGATCGGCGCCAGCGTGCAGTTCTGCAGGATGGTGAGATGCGGGAACAGGTTGAAGTGCTGGAAGACCATGCCGACTTCACGGCGGATCTCGTCGATCTTCTTGAGGTCGGCGGTGAGTTCGTTGCCGTCGACGATGATGTTGCCCTCCTGGTGTTCCTCCAGGCGGTTGATGCAACGGATCATGGTCGATTTGCCGGAACCCGAAGGGCCGCAGATGACGATGCGCTCACCGCGCTTCACCTGCAGGTTGATGTCCTTGAGGACGTGGAACTGTCCGTACCACTTGTTCACGTTGAGCAGTTCGACTGCGAGATTTTCTTCAGTAGCCATTTCCATGTTCTCCTAGCGCTTGTGCCCGGTGTGAAGCTTCTTCTCGAGCGCTACCGAGTAGCGCGACATGCCGAAACAGAAGATCCAGAAGGCAAAGGCGGCAAAAACGTAACCTTCATGCGGATGGTCCTTCCAGTCGGGGTTCGTGAAGCTGGACTGAACCGAGCCCAGCAGGTCGAACATGCCGATGATCAGGACGAGCGTGGTGTCCTTGAAGAGGCCGATGAAGGTGTTGACGATGCCCGGGATGACGATTTTCAGAGCCTGCGGGAGGATGATGAACGCCATCGATTTCCAGAAGCTCAGGCCGAGCGCGGAAGCCGCCTCGTACTGGCCTTTGGGAATGGCCTGAAGACCGCCGCGAACCACCTCCGCCATATAGGCCGAGGAGAACAGGGCGACGCCGATCAGCGCCCGCAGCAGCTTGTCGAAGGTGACGCCTTCCGGGAGGAAGAGCGGCAACATCACCGAGGACATGAACAGCACGGTAATCAGCGGAATGCCGCGCCAGAACTCGATGAACACGACGCAGACCGAGCGGACGGCCGGCATCTTTGAGCGCCGGCCGAGCGCCAGGACGACGCCGAGCGGCAAGGAAGCCACGATACCGGTGATGGCAATGACCAGGGTCAGGAACATGCCGCCCCAGAGGTTGGATTCGACCGGTTCCAGGCCGAAGGAACCGCCGGTGAACATGAAGAAGCAGATCACCGGGAACGGCACGAGCAGGAAGACACCGAGGATCATCTTTACCTTCCGCGGCACCTGCGGCAGCAGCAGCGGCACCCCGGCGAGGATGGCGATGATATACATCGAATCGATGCGCCATTGCTGGTCATCCGGGTAGCGGAGATACATGAAGTAGTTCCACCAGACCTTGATGTAGGCCCAGCAGGCGCCGGTATCCTGCTTGCATTCCGCCGACGTTTCCGCGTTCAGCGTGGCGCTGAAGATGGCCCAGTCGAATATCGGCGGAATGTAGTAGAGCAGGGCCAGGCCCACCACGATTGTCAGTACCGAATTGGCCGGCGAGTTGAACAGGTTGCTGCGCAACCAGCCGATGAATCCGACGGTACTGATCGGAGCGGGTCGGTCGTCCTTGGGTACGAATGTTTTGCTCATCTTACCGCTCCACCAATGCCATTTTGTCATTGTACCAGTTCATCACGAACGAGATCAGCAGACTGAGGCTGAGATAGACCGCGAGGACCAGCGCCAGCACCTCGACAGCCTGGCCCGTCTGGTTGAGCACCGTGCCGGCGAAGATCGACACGAGATCCGGATAGGCGATGGCTGCCGCGAGCGACGAGTTCTTGGTGAGGTTCAGGTACTGTGACGTCAGTGGCGGGATGATCACCCGCATCGCCTGCGGGATGATGATCAGCCGCAATGTCGGGCCGTGCCGCAGACCGAGCGCATGCGCCGCCTCGGTCTGGCCGTGACTGACCGACTGGATACCCGAACGGACGATTTCGGCGATGAAGGACGCGGTGTAGATGCTGAGCGCGGCGACGAGCGCCATCAATTCAGGGATGATGGTCATCCCGCCGGTCAGGTTGAAGCGGCTCTTCTCGGGGATTTCCCAACTGAACGGCAGACCCGTCACCAGAGCTGCCAGGATAGGCAGGCCGATGATCAGTCCGAAGCCGGTCAGGAAGATCGGGAATTGCTGCCCGGTTTCCGCCTGTCGCTTCTTCGCCCAGTTGAACACCAGGATGGTGGCAACGATGCCGATGGCGAAAGCAACGGGAACCACGACGAAGAGATCCTCCGGTATCAGCCGTGGCATGTAGAGGCCACGGTTGTTGAGGAAGATCGTGTCGCCGAAGCCGGTCAGGCTGTCCCGGACGCTGGGCAGTGACCGCAGCACCGCGAAGTACCAGAAGAATATCTGCAGCAGCAGGGGAATGTTCCGGAATATCTCGATATAGGCGGCTGCGAGTTTTGCGACCAGCCAGTTCGAGGAGAGCCGGGCCACACCCATGATGAAGCCGATGATCGTGGCGAACAGACAGCCGAGCGCGGCGACGATCATCGTGTTGATCAGGCCGATGAAGAACACCCGGCCGTAGCTGGATGCTTCCGTATATTCAATCGGTGTCTGGATGATGTTGAAGCCGGCTTCCGAACCGAGGAAACCGAAACCGGAGGCGATATTCTGCCGTTCGAGGTTGGCGGTCGTGTTGGAGAACAGGAACCAGCCGAACCAGACGAGAAAGACGACAAGCAGCGCCTGGAAAAACATGCCGCGCCAGAACGGGTCGTTCCAAACGGCGACGTTCGCCTTTGGAGGACCTTCGCCGGGAATCGCGGACTTCGTGTCAACAGCCATAAAGCCCCCCTGAAAAGCTATGGTGTCGAACGGAAACCGTTCAGATTGCTGAAAAGAAGAGGGGGATGTCCCTGGTGGAACATCCCCCTTGCTTCAATCGGTGCTCACCGGAACGGCGGCGAGTAGAGCAGGCCGCCGTTGCTCCAGAGCGCGTTCAGGTTGCGCTCCAGGCCGAGGGCGGTCTTCGGACCGACATGGCGATCGAAGGATTCGCCGTAATTGCCGACCTGCTTGATCGCGTTGGCGAAGCAGGCGGCTTCCAGGCCGAGGTTTTCACACATCGAGCCATCGGTCGTGCCGAGCAGACGGCCGACTTCCGGGTTGGTCGAGGAGGACATCTCGTCGACATTGGCCGAGGTCACGCCGAGTTCTTCCGCGGTGATCATGGCGTTCAGCGTCCAGCGGACGATGTCGCCCCAAGTGTTGTCGCCCTGGCGGACGACCGGGCCCAGCGGTTCCTTGGAAATGATTTCCGGAAGGATCAGGTGGGCGGCCGGGTCGGCCAGCTTGGTGCGCTGGGCGGCGAGACCGGACTGGTCAGTGGTGTAGACGTCGCAACGGCCGGCATCGTAGGCGGCCACGACTTCGTCAGCCTTTTCGAACGCAACCAGCTTCAGCTCCATCTTGTTGGCGCGGAAGTAGTCGGAAACGTTCAGCTCGGTGGTGGTGCCGGTGTTGGTGCAGACCGCGGCGCCGGAAAGTTCCTTGGCGCTGGAAACGCCGAGGTCCTTGCGGACCATGAGGCCCTGGCCGTCGTAGTAGTTGACGCCGGCGAAATCGAGCCCGAGCGACGTGTCACGGCTCTGGGTCCAGGTCGTGTTGCGCGACAGAATGTCGATTTCACCGGACTGCAGGGCGGTGAACCGCTCCTTCGCCGACAGCGGGCTGTACTTCACCTTCGAGGCATCGCCGAAAATGGCGGCCGCAACGGCGCGGCAGAGATCGACGTCGATGCCGGTCCAGTTGCCGTTCGCATCCGGGTTCGAGAAGCCGGGCAGGCCCTGGCTCACGCCGCACTGGATGAAGCCCTTGGCCTTCACGTCATCGAGGGTAGCCGCACCGGCGGCGCCCGCGAAGAGCACCGCACCGGCCGCAGCCGCCGCGAAAATCTTCAATTTGCTCATTACAAGTAACTCCCTGTTGCTTTTGAGCTGGTATGTAGAGGATGCAGCCTCCGGCCCATGAAAATGAGCCCCCCATCAAGCCGCACCGCAAAAACGCTAGCACAACACGGGGCTGCGTCAACAACCGAAACCGTTCGCCCGGGCCGCGAAGCGCATGAATTTCAGTGGATTATCGCCGCGCTTTTGCCCGGACAATCAGCTTTGTCGTGCGTTCCCGGTCTTGCTTCA
>JAVKCR010000024.1:0-7333 GCA_040222645.1 Rhodospirillales bacterium | reverse complement strand
GATGTCGTCGGCCTGCTTCTGGCTGTAGAAGACGAGGTGCGGCCGGGTTTCCAGCAGCATGGCGCGCGATTTCGGCTTCAGCAGATAGGCCGGCGGCGCGGCGGCGATCAGGATGTGGTGCTCGGCGCTGGCCACCGCCTTCAGCAGCGACGGCTTGCGGTGGGCGATCAGCATGTCGCATTCCGCGGGCTCGCCCTTGCCGAGCGGTGTCCAGTTGACCGCTTCCGCCTGTACCGGGAACTTGCAGCGGCTGTAGGCGCGGACCTCGTGACCGAGGCGGGCCAGCGCGCCTGCAAGGCTGGCGAAGGCCTTCTCCGCGGCGCCGAGAGGTTGCGAGGACGGGGTGTAGCCGTCGAAGGGAACCGAATCGTCGATCAGGGTGATGCGCATGAGTTTTATTAGGACGCCGCCAACAGGCCGGCAAGCCTTGTCAGATGCCTGCCGCCGTTCCACCTATGGGGCGCGCTGCAGACTTGGTGTGCCAGACAGGAGAGCGACCGCATGACGACAATCAGGACCGCCACGCTCGGGGACCGGGGAATCATCCGGATCGAGGGAGCTGACCGCCATGCCTTTCTCCAGGGGCTGGTCTCCAACGATGTCACCAAGGCGACGGCGGCGCGCGCCATCTACGCGGCGCTGCTCACCCCCCAGGGCAAGTTCCTGCATGATTTCTTCATCGCCGCATCCGGCGATACGCTTCTCATCGATTGCGAGGGCGAGCGCCGCGAGGACCTGTTCCGGCGGCTCAGGCTCTACCGCCTGCGCTCGAAGGTGGACCTGGCGGACGTGACGGCGGACTACAGGGTCCAGGTCGCCTTCGGTGGCGATTGCGCCGCGGCTTTCGGACTTGGCGGAGATGCCGGCGCGGCGCGGGAGGCGGAGGGCGGCGCGATCTTCACCGATCCGCGCTTTGCCGCAGCGGGCTGCCGGGCGATCCTGCCCGCCGGGGCCGCGATGGAAGCTCTGGCCGATGGCCCCGTCGAACCTGCCGATCCGGTCGCCTATGATGACTGGCGCCTCGCCCTCGGCCTGCCGGACGGCAGCCGCGACATGCTGGTCGACAAGGCGACCCTGCTGGAAAGCGGCTTCGAGGATCTGAACGGCGTCGATTTCGACAAGGGCTGCTACATGGGCCAGGAACTGACCGCGCGGACGAAATATCGCGGCCTGGTGAAGAAGAAGCTGATGCCGGTGCGGCTGTCGGGCGCGGCGCCGGAGGCCGGTACGCCGGTGATGTCGGGCGACCGCGAGGTCGGTGAGATCCGCTCGTCCCGCGGCGACCGCGCCATCGCGCTGATCCGCCTCGACGCGCTGGAGGAAGCGGACGCCTCCCTGACCGTCGATGGTTCGGAGATCCTGCCGGAAACCGCCCCCTGGGCGTCGGTGCAAGCTCCGGCCTGAAGACCGGAGAGGCCACCGGTTCAGGCGACGACGACCCTGTTCCGGCCTTCCTGCTTCGCCTTGTAGAGGGCGGCGTCGGCGAGTTCGGTGAGGTCCTGCTCCGGGTCCTTGAATTCCGCGATGCCGCAGCTGAAGGAACAGGTGAAGGTGCCCTCGTGCGAGGTATGGGCGACCTCGGCGAATTCCTTGCGGAAATCGTCGATGATCCGCTTCGCCATTTCCGCATCCGCGCCGGGCAGGATGGCGGCGAATTCCTCGCCCCCGTAGCGGCCGACGATGTCGGTCTTGCGCAGCCGCTGCACCAGCATCCGCGACAGCGTCTTGATCACCCGGTCGCCGGTCGGATGGCCGTAGGTGTCGTTGACCCGCTTGAACAGGTCGATGTCGAGCAGCGCGAAGGACATCGGCTGGCCGGCGCGTTCCGCCCGCGAGATTTCCACCTCGAGCCGCGACTTGATGGTGGTGTGGTTCAGAAGTCCGGTCAGGCTGTCCTGGCTGATGCGGTCGCGCAGGTTGCGGAAGCGTCGCGCCCGGGTGGTGACGGCGGATACCAGGTCGGCGGCGGCGATCGGCTTGGTCAGGAAATCGTCGGCGCCGCGGCGCAATGCCAGGAACTGCGTGTCGCTGTCGATCTCGCCGGAGATGAAGATGATCGGAACCCCGTCGAATTCCTCCTTCTGGCGCAACACGCCGGCCAGCTCGTCACCGCTGCAATCCGGCATGTAGAGATCGGTCAGGATCAGTTCCGGGTCGAAATTGGTGCTGGCGGTCAGCACCTCCGTCGGGTCGGTGATCGCGAGGCATTCCATTCCCGCGGCTTCGAGGATCATGGTGTAGTAATCGGCGATGCTCCTGTCGTCGTCGATGACCAGCACCCGGATCGGCGCGTTGCCGGTCGGCGGCGACAGCCGGTCGAGCGCATCGATGATGTCGACGTCGGTGACCGGCCAGACGAGGAAGGAGTCGCTGCCGCTGCGCAGCGCCTTCAACCGGGTCTTCAGGTCGTCCTTGTCGGAGACCACGATCAGCGGCGGCGGCGTCGCGTTCCAGGCATTGAGATCGTGCAGTTTCTCGACGACGCCGGCTCCGAAATCCAGCAGCGAGATGTCGATGAGGATAGCCGCCGGGCGTTCCTGCGGTTCGATCTTCTCGATCTCGGCCGCGGATATGTGGCGATGGCTGTAGCCGAAAGTCGCCAGTGAGGCGAGGCAGGCGGTGGTATCCTCGTCGAGTTCGCCGACGATCAGCACGGTGTTGGTGGCCTGTGTCGGCTTCAGACCGTCGGCGGTCAGGCTTGAAGCGGAATCCGACATGCTGCCGGCAGCGTCCTTCAACTGGCCGATCAGCTGGCTGACCCGGTCATGATCGGCATTGTTCAGCCGGGTCCTGTTCCGGAGTTCGTTTGCGGTCTCTTCCAGGTCCCGGGCCGCCTCGCCGAGGCTGATATAGCCGAACGACCCGGCGCCGCCCTTCAATCTGTGGGCGTGGTAGCGGATGTTCGCCATCACGTCGGACGATTTCTCCGCTCCCTCCAGCAACGCCTGCCAGGCGGCGGTGATCAGGCCGATCTTCTCGTTGATCGTATCCAGGTAATCGCGCCGTAACCGGGCGAGCCGTTGTTCTATCTGGTTATCCACCGGCGCTCTCTCCCTTCGTCGGCGACGTCATTATGGACGTGCGGTCAGGGGCGGCACAAGTGGCTGCGCGTCTCGAAGGGGCTGGCGATGTCGTCGCTGCCGAAATCGACCATGTCGCGTAAGCCGCGCAGGCCGAACTGTTCGCGGACCGCCCCCCGCAGCCATCCGATCGCCTGCCGGTTGCGGATGCTCTCGCGCCGGCCGCCGGTGGCCAGCCAGTCCGCATGGGCGACGATGGCGGCATCGAGGTCGTCGAACCCGGTTCTCGTCCGTGCCGAGACGGCGACGATGGCGGTTTTCCAGCCTTCCCGGCGCTCGCCGGTGACCAGGAGCGCACCTTCCGCATCGGCCCGCGCCCGGCGCGCTTCGAGGGTCATGTCGGCCTTGTTGATGACCAGGATATGCGGCAGTTCGACCAGGCCTGACTTGATGAACTGCAGGCTGTCGCCCGAGCCCGGCTGGATGCAGAGCAGAACCGTGTCGGCGACGTCGATGACATCCGCCTCCGATTGGCCGACGCCCACGGTTTCCACCAGCACCACGTCGAAGATCGCGCGCATCAGGGCGATGACCGGGAAAGACGAGACCGATAGCCCGCCGAGTCGGTCGCCGGCGGCCAGCGACCGCACGAAGACGCCGTTGTCCTCCGGGTCAAGCCGGAGCCGGATGCGGTCGCCGAGCAGGGCACCGCCGCTCAGTTTCGAGGAGGGGTCGACCACCACCACCCCGACAGTCCGTCCCGCCGTTCGTTCGCGGCGGATCAGCACGTCGAGCAGGCTCGATTTGCCGACGCCGGGCGGTCCGGTCAGGCCGATCACATGGGCGCGCGGGTCCTGCCAGGCGGCATCTAGAAGCGCCGTGGTGGCGGCGTCGGTCCGTTCGATTTCAGCGGCGGCGAGAGCGCGGGAGAGCTGTGCCTTGCTTCCCGCGCGTAACTCTTCGAGATGTGTCCGCCCGTCGCTCACGCCTCGTCCAGCACGGCGTGGGCGGCGGCGAGCCTTGCCACCGGCACGCGGTAGGGTGAGCAGGAGACGTAATCGAGACCGGCCTTGTGGCAGAACACCACGGAGGCAGGATCGCCGCCATGTTCGCCGCAGATGCCGAGCTTGAGGCCGGGCCGCGCGGCGCGGCCGCGTTCCACCGCGATCTTCACCAGTTCGCCGACGCCCTCCTGGTCGAGCGAGACGAACGGGTCGATCTCGTAGATGCCCATGGCCTGGTAGCGTTCGAGGAACTTGGCCGAATCGTCGCGCGACAGCCCGTAGGTGGTCTGCGTGAGATCGTTGGTGCCGAAGGAGAAGAACTCGGCGGTGACCGCGATGTCGCCGGCCTGCAGGCAGGCGCGCGGCAGCTCGATCATGGTGCCGACGAGGAACGAGGTCCGGTCGCCCTTTTCCGCAAAGACTTCCTCGGCGATCGCGCGGACGCGCTCGGTAAGGATGTCGAGTTCCTTACGCGCGCCGACCAGCGGGATCATGATCTCGAGGCCGGGCTCGACGTTGCGTTCGGCCTTCACCACGAGGGCGGCCTCGAGAATGGCGCGCGCCTGCATCTCGTAGATCTCGGGGAAGGAGATGCCGAGGCGGCAGCCGCGATGGCCGAGCATGGGGTTGGTTTCGCTGAGCTGCTGGGCGCGCAGCGCGACCGCGTCGACGGAAACCCCGGCGGCGTCGGCGACTTCCTGCATCTCGTGCTGCGAGACCGGCAGGAATTCGTGCAGCGGCGGGTCGAGCAGGCGGATGGTAACCGGGCGGTCCTCCATGATCCGGAACAGCTCGATGAAGTCGTCGCGCTGGTAGGGCAGGATCTTGGCCAGCGCCTTGCGCCGGTCGGTCTCGGTGTCGGCGACGATCATCTCGCGCACGGCGATGATGCGGGCCGGTTCGAAGAACATGTGTTCGGTGCGGCACAGCCCGATACCCTCCGCGCCGAACTTGACCGCGGTGGCGGCGTCGAGCGGGGTTTCCGCGTTGGTGCGGACCCGGAGACGGCGGACCTCGTCGACCCAGCCCATCAGTTCCGAGAAATCGCCGGTCAGTTCCGGCTGGATCGTCGGCACCTCGCCCAGCATCACCTCGCCGGACGCGCCGTCCAGCGTGATGATGTCGCCCTCGCCGAGCACCAGTTCGCCGATGCGGGCCTTGCGGGCATGTTCGTCGATATTCAGCATGCCGGCGCCGGCAACGCAGGGCCGGCCCATGCCGCGCGCCACCACGGCGGCGTGGCTGGTCATGCCGCCGCGGGCGGTCAGGATGCCCTGGGCGGCATGCATGCCGGAGATGTCCTCCGGGCTGGTTTCCAGGCGTACGAGAATGACCTTCTCGCCTTTCTGGGCGCGTTCCTCCGCATCGTCGGCGGTGAAGGCGATGCGGCCCGACGCGGCCCCCGGCGAGGCCGGCAGGCCGCGCAGGATGACCTTGCGGTCCGCGGTCGGGTCGAGGGTCGGGTGCAGCAGCTGGTCGAGCTGGCCGGGCTGCACGCGCTTGATCGCCTGCTTGCGGTCGATGATGCCTTCGCGCGCCATGTCGACGGCGATCTTCAGGGCGGCCTGGGCGGTGCGCTTGCCGGAGCGGGTCTGCAGCATCCAGAGCTTCTGCTTCTGGACGGTGAATTCCATGTCCTGCATGTCGCCGTAATGCTTCTCGAGCCGCTCGCGGATGGCGCAGAGCTCGCCGAAGACTTCCGGCATGACCTCCTCCATCGACGGCAGGTCGGAGCCGCCGGCTTCCTTGCCGGCGATGGTCAGGTATAGCGGGGTGCGGATGCCGGCGACGACGTCCTCGCCCTGCGCGTTGACCAGGTACTCGCCGTAGAAGATGTCCTCGCCGGTCGACGGATCTCGGGTGAAGCAGACGCCGGTCGCGCAATCCTGGCCCATGTTGCCGAATACCATGGCCTGGACGTTGACCGCGGTGCCCCATTCCTGCGGGATGTCGTGCAGGCGGCGATAGGTGATCGCGCGTGCGTTCATCCAGGAACCGAACACGGCGTTGATGGCGCCCTTGAGCTGGACCATCGGGTCCTGCGGGAAGGGCTCGCCGAGTTCCTCCTCGACCTTCGCCTTGTACTGGCCGACCAGGGCTTTCCAGTCCTCGGCGTTCATGTCGGTGTCGAGCGCGTAGTCCTTGTCTTCCTTGGCGAGGTCGAGCAGTTCCTCGAACAGGCCGTGATCGACGCCGAGCACCACGTCGCCGAACATCTGGATGAAGCGGCGGTAGCTGTCATAGGCGAACCGCGCATCGCCGCTCGCCTTCGCCAGGCCCTCGACGGTGACATCGTTCAGGCCGAGATTGAGCACGGTATCCATCATGCCCGGCATCGAGGCCCGCGCGCCCGAACGCACCGAGACCAGCAGCGGGTTGGCCGCATCGCCGAACTTCATGCCGACGGCGCTCTCGATCTGGTCGAGGGCGGTGCGGATTTGCGTATCCAGGTCGCCCGGATAGGTCTTCGAATTGGCGTAATAGTAGGTGCAGACTTCGGTGGTGATGGTGAAACCCGGCGGAACCGGCAGGCCGAGATTGCACATCTCGGCGAGGTTCGCGCCCTTGCCGCCGAGCAGGTTGCGCATGTCGGCGCTGCCTTCTGCGGCGCCGTCCCCGAAGTTGTAGACCCATTTGGTCATGTCTGGACCTTTACCTTTAGCCTTCGATTTCAGAGAAGATGGCGACACTTTCCATGACGCCGCGAATCCGCGAGAGCAGCTTCAGCCGGTTGGCGCGCACCGCGGCATCCTCGGCGTTCACCGTCACCACCTCGAAGAACCGGTCGACCGGCGCGCGCAGCCCGGCCATCGCCGACATGGCGGCGGCATAGTCCTCCGCCGCGATGGCGGTTGTGCAGCTCGCCGCGACCCCGTCGAGCGCGGCGTTGAGCGCCTTCTCCGCGTCGTCGGCCAGCAGGGACGCATCCGGGTCGGGGCCGAAGCTGGTGCCGTCCTTCTTCTCCTCGATACGCAGGATGTTGGCGGCGCGGCGGTAGGCGGCGAGCAGGTTCGCGCCGTCGTCGGTCGCCAGCAGCGCGGTCAGCGCGGAGACACGGTTCATCAGGCGGACGAGATCGTCCTCGCCGCCGAGCGCGAAGATCGCGGCGACATGGTCGTGGCGCACCCCCTCGCCGCGCAGGTGCACCTTCAGGCGGTCGGCGAAGAACGCCATCAGGTCGCGCTGGATGTCGCCGAGCTGCGCGTTCAGCCGGCCCTTGTAATTGTCGAAGGCGGTGGCGACGGCCTCTGTCAGCGGCAGGCGGTAGCCGTTCACCAGCAGGATGCGGATCACGCCGAGCGCGGCGCG
>JAVKCR010000023.1:0-3409 GCA_040222645.1 Rhodospirillales bacterium | reverse complement strand
TAGGTGTGACCGTGCTGGAAGAAGCCGGAGCCATTCAGGAAGGCATCGTAGATGTGCCGGCGCACCATGGTCGCCCCGATCGGCTGGTAGCCGGCGCCGAGCCCCTTGGCGATGGCCAGCAGGTCCGGCTGGATGCCTTCGCGGT
Organism: Rhodospirillales bacterium; assembly: GCA_040222645.1. Taxonomy (GTDB): domain Bacteria; phylum Pseudomonadota; class Alphaproteobacteria; order Rhodospirillales; family HT1-32; genus HT1-32. The sequence goes on along the minus strand of JAVKCR010000023.1, from coordinate 3,264 downwards.
GAAAGGCGAAGAGGTCGCCCGTACGGCCCATGCCGCACATCACCTCGTCGAGGATCAGCAGCACGCCATGAGTATCGCAGATTTCCCGGATGCGGCGGAAATAGCCCTCGACCGCCGGCACCGCCCCCATGGTGGCCCCGACAACCGGCTCCGCGACGAAGGCGGCCACACTGTCCGGACCGAGTTTCAGGATGGTCTCCTCCAGCTCGTTGGCGACGCGCAGGCCATAGGCTTCGTCGGTCTCGCCGGCTTCCTTCCACCGCCAGGCATGGCAGGGGGAGATATGGGCGGTCACCGGCAGCAGCACCGGCTCGAATTGCTGACGCCGCCACATGTTGCCGCCCGTGGAGAGCGCGCCCAGCGTGTTGCCGTGATAGCTCTGGCGCCGGGCGATGAAATGCTTGCGCTGCGGCTGGCCGATCTCGACGAAATATTGCCGCGCCATCTTCAGCGCGGTTTCGACCGCCTCCGACCCGCCGCTGACGAAATAGACCCGGTCGAGATCGCCGCCGGCCTGCGCCACGAGGTAGTCGGCAAGCTCCTCCATCGGCTCGTTGGTGAAGAAGGAGGTATGCGCGAAGGCGAGCCGGTCGACCTGCCGGTGGATGGCCTGGCGCACCGCCTCGTTCGAATGGCCGAGGCAGGACACCGCCGCGCCGCCCGAGGCGTCGATATAGCGTTTGCCCTCGGAATCGATGATCTCGATGCCGTCCCCGCCTTCGGCAACAGGCATCCGGCCCCTGGTCGAACGGTGAAAGACATGATCCATGATGACTCGCTTTCGGGCAGGTTGAGTGTCTCTGCCATCCTAGCGCCAATGGCCGATACGCGACAGAATTTCCCTTTCGTTGATCCTTCGTGCGCCGGTGGCTACAGTCCGGGCAACATCAACTCCCGGCAGAACCCTGACATGGACCTCAAAGATCACATCCGCCACGTGCCCGACTTTCCGAAGCCCGGCATCCTGTTCTACGACATCTCGACGCTGCTCGCGGATGCCGATGCCTGGCAGGTGGCCATGGGCCGGCTGGCGCGCATTGTCCGGGGCTTCCAGCCGGACCTCCTGGTCGGGATCGAAAGCCGCGGTTTCCTCGTCGCCGCCCCGCTGGCGCTCAAGCTCGGCTGCGGCTTCGTGATGGTCCGCAAGAAGGGCAAGCTGCCCGGCAAGACCATCCCGTTCGAATACGACCTCGAATACGGCACCGACATTGTCGAGATCCAGCATGATGCCATCCAGAAGGGGCAGCGCGTGGTGGTGCTCGACGATCTTCTCGCGACCGGCGGTACGCTCGGTGCATCGATCGACCTGCTGCGCGGCGTCGGCGCCGACGTGGTCGGGGCGGCCTGCCTGATCGAGCTGACCTTCCTCAAGGGCCGTGACCGTCTGGATGTCCCCTTCGAGGCGCTCGTCGCCTATGACGAATGAGACGCGACCACCGTTCGTGGATATCCCGACGGTACGTGCGGTCCGGGCAAACGTGACGCCGGGTGCGGCAACGGAACTCTACGAACGGTTCATCGCGGAGATTGCCAGTCATGGCCTGACCGATGCCCGTGGCGAGTCGGTGGGCCCGGAAGAACTGCAGTCGCTGTCGCACACGCTCAAGAGCACCTGTGGCACTTTCGGCCTTGCCTTGCTGGCCGACCTCGCCGCCTCTATCGGCGAAGCCTGCCACAAGGGCGACTACGAGACTGCCGCTCGGCTGGCCGAAGCCTTTGATGCCGCCACCCAGCCGTCGATCACCGCCATGCGGGAAGTCCTGACCACACTTGAAGGCTGATCCGTCCGACCCGACCCGTCAGCCGGCACTGCCTTCCCATGCGGCCAGCTTGCGATAGAGCGTTGAGGGGCTGATCTCGAGCGCCCGCGCCGCCTTTGGGATATTGCCGTCGAACTCGGCGAGGGCGGCTTCCACCAGCCGGCGTTCAGCCACCCGCAGCGGTTCGACCTTGATTGGCGGGGGCGGCATTGCCGCGGCTCTTTCCGCCCCTGAAGTTTCACGGTGGATTCCGGCACCTCGCCGCACCGGCAGCATCGCCGCATTGATCTCCTCGCCCTCATGCAGCACGACCGCGCCGCGCAGGACGTTCTCCAGTTCGCGCACATTGCCGGACCACGGGCCGGTCCGGAGCAGATCGAGCGCGTCATCGGTGAATTTCCGGAACGCCTTGCCTTCCTCGGCCGCGATCCGCAGGAGTACCTGTCGGGCGATGTCGATGACGTCGTCGCCCCGGTCGCGCAGCGGCGGAAGGTGCACCGGAATGACATGGAGCCGGTAATAGAGATCCTCGCGGAACCGGCCCGCTTCGACTTCCTTCCAGGGGTCCCGGTTGGTGGCGCAGACAAAACGCACGTCGACCGATTCGTCCTCACCACCGCCGACCTTCTGGAAACGGCCGGTCTGGATGAAGCGCAGGAGCTTGGTCTGCAACGGCAACGGCATTTCGCAGATCTCGTCGAGGAACAGGGTGCCGCCATTGGCGCGCGTCGCCGCCCCGTCGCGGTTGGCGACCGCGCCGGTGAAGGCGCCCCGGATATGGCCGAAGATCTCGCTCTCCATCAGTTCGCCCGGTATCGCGCCGCAATTGATCGCCACGAACGGCTGGCCGCGCCGCGGTGAGCGGGAATGGATCGCCTCGGCGGCCAGTTCCTTGCCCGTGCCGGATTCGCCGGTGACGAACACCGTCGCCTTCGAGGAGGCGGCGCTCTCGAGGATACGGTAGACCGCCTGCATCGGCAGGGATGAACCGATGAAGCCGCAATATTCCCGCTGGTCGTAGGTGTCGCGGTAGGTCTCGACGATCGTGCGCAGCGAGGCCTGTTCGAGCGCGTTGCGCAGGGTGACGGTCAGGCGTTCGGCGGAGAAGGGCTTGACCAGGAAGTCGGTCGCGCCGGCCTGCATCGCCTCGACGGCGATATTCACCGATCCGTGGGCGGTGATGATGACGACGGAAGACGACAGCCTTTCCTGGCGGATGATGCGCAGGATGTCGATGCCGTCCATGTCCGGCAGCTTGATATCGAGCAGGACGCAGATCGGCCGCTTCTCGCGCAGGAAGGCCAGCGCCTCCGCGCCGGTCTCCGCGCTGTGCAGGCGGATCGGTTCGTTGCGCAGATATTCGGCATAGATTCGCGCCAGCGATGGCGTGTCCTCGACAAGCAGCACGTCTGGCGCTCGGTCCGGCATCGGAACTCCCGGAATTGTCTGTATCGCAGACGCTACCAACAGCGCCGGGAATGACAAGACCGGCTGACGCAAAAGA
>JAVKCR010000022.1:0-8705 GCA_040222645.1 Rhodospirillales bacterium | reverse complement strand
CGCCGGTGAACTCGGCGAGGAACAGCACGGACCGCTGGTCCTCCATCGGCAGTTCACGACAGGAATCGGGGATGATGCGAACGGCGGCATCCGGATAGGCGGTGTGCCAGCCGGTGAACTTGACGTTGTCATAGAGCTGGTCGTTCGAATCCCAGCCGAGCACCACGTCACAGAACCCGAAGCCGCCCTTGAGCGCGGAGATGAACTTGTCGCGCGACATGTACTTGCCGCGCATGACGCCATCGGCGTCGAATATCCCGACCTTGATATAGTCGAGCTCGCGGTCCTCGATCAGCTGGATCGCATCTTCCACCGTGCGAACGTCACTGGCCTGCATTGCTCTGTCCCCTTTTTAGTGCAGGCGATCAGGCTAGCCGAATTGCCCCGCCCCGCAAGATGATTCAGGAACTGCCTATACGGCTATATGACAACGAAAACACACCTTTAGATTGGGCCGTTCGGTGCGCGGCATCAAGACGCGAAGCAAGCACGGACCGGCAAGGAAGTTGCGCCTGCCACCCGGTACCACACAGCGATCCCGGGAACGCCCACCACTCTTTTACATGTTGCATGTAAATTGATACCGCTTGGTAACGCCTGACAGACCCTGCGCATGACGAGGTGACGGGTCTGTCAAAGTTTCCAACGTAACTGCACCTGCCCCAGGAAGCGTGACCCCATGCAAACCAAATCGACCCTACGGTACGACGCCGTCATTTTCGACCTGCTGACCGCCCTGATCGATTCATGGAAATTGTGGAACGATGTCGCCGGTTCCGAAGAAGCCGGCATGAAATGGCGCAAGAGATACCTGGACATCACCTACGGCTGCGGCACCTACCGCCCGTACGAAACGCTGGTTCGCGAGGCCGCTGCAGAGGCCGGCATGCCGGTGCATGCTGCCGATGAACTGGAGCGCCGCTGGACTGAACTGGAACCCTGGCCCGATGTGCCGGAAGTTCTCGCCGCCATCGACGGGCATCTGCCCATGGCGGTGGCCACGAACTGTTCCGAACGGATGGGGCGCATTGCGGCTGCCTGTACCGGCGGGAACTTCTCCGTCATCGCGACGGCGGAAGGCGTCGGGTACTACAAGCCGAGGCCGGAAGTCTACAAGGCGGTTCTGGAGCAATTGGGCACAGACCCGGCCCGGACTTTGTTCGTCGCCGGCTCCGCCTCGGACGTGCCCGGCGCCAAGGGTGTCGGCATGCCCGTCTACTGGCACAACCATGTCGGCCTGCCGCCCCGGGACGATGCGAGACCGGACTTCTTCGAACGTACCCTTGCCCCCCTTCCCGGCATCATCCTCGGCGACGATCGATCACGGACCGGGTGAATCAGTTCCCTGCCTCGGTGGACTGGAAGCGCCCGGCAGACGGTAGAAGGATCAGAACCAGGGTAGCGAATAGGTCTTCACGTTGGTGTAGCTCTTCATCGCCTCAATGACGCCTTCCTTGTAGCCGAGGCCCGAATCCTTGATCCCCCCGAAGGGGCTCATCTCGATGCGGTAGCCCGGCACTTCCCAGACGGTGACGGTACCGACATGGAGCTCGTGGATGAACTTCGTGATGTAGTCGAGGCGATTGGTGCAGACCCCGGACGACAGGCCGAAGGCGGTCGCGTTGGAGAGCTGGATGGCGTGGTCGATATTGTCGAACCGGATGATCGGACAGGCCGGACCGAAGGTCTCTTCCATCACCAGCTCGGCGGTGTAGGGCACATGGTCGACCACCGTCGGCGAGAGCAGCGCGCCCTGCCGGTCGTTGCCGTAGAGCAGCATTGCGCCCATGGCGACCGCATCCTTGACGCGGCGCTCGATCAGGCTCGCCGAACCGGCATGGATGACGGTGCCGAGGTCGGTCTTCGGGTCCATCGGATCGCCGTAGACGATCTTGCGGCTTTTCTCGACGATCAGTGCGGCGAGCTCGTCGCCGATGGCGTTGTGCGCGAGCACCCGCTTCACCGCCGTGCAGCGCTGACCGGAATTCTTGTAGGCGCCGGCGACCGCGAGTTCGGCCGCCTTGTCGAGGTCGGCGTCTTCCATGACGATCAGCGGATCATTGCCGCCAAGCTCGAGCACGGTGCGGCGGTAGCCCGCCTTCCCGGCGATGTACTTGCCGACGCCGACCGAGCCGGTGAAGGTCACGAGATCGATGTTCGGGTTGACGATGAACTCGTCGCCGAGATCCTCCGGCAGGCCGGTGACGACCTGGAACATCTCCGGCGGCAGGCCCGCGTCGTACAGCATGTCGGCGAGCTTCAGGCAGGTCAGCGGCGTCAGTTCCGTCGGCTTCACCACCATGCAGTTGTTGGTGGCGATCGACGGCGCGATCTTGTGCGACACCATATTGAGCGGATGGTTGAACGGGGTGATGGCGCTGATCGCCGTCAGCGGCTCGCGCAGGGTGTGGATGCGGCGCTGCTTGCCCTGCGGCGTGATGTCGCAGGAGAAGGTCTCGTCGTCGTTGCGGATGCACATCTGCGCCGCCAGCGAGAACACGTCGAAGGCCCGGCCGCATTCATAGAGCGAATCCTTCTTGGACAGGCCCGATTCCGCGGTGATCAGGTCCGAGATCACGTCGCGGTTGTCGGCGATGTTCTTCGCCGTGCGATGCAGGATTTCCGACCGCTCGTAGCGGGACAGGGTCGGCTTGTAGGCGCCGGCGATACCGAAGGCCTTGCGGGCATGCGCTTCGGTGCCGCGCGGGACGGTGCCGATGACCTCGTCGTTCCACGGGTTGAGGACCTCGACCCGGCCGTCCGTATCGACCAGTTCACCGCCGATGCGCATCTTCTCGTCACGCACCGACAAACGACCTGCACCCGTGGATCCGTCCATTTCCGTCTACTCCCGAAGAGAAAGCCTCAGGCCGCTTTCGGCGGGCCGAGGCGGGTTACGCCCATTTGTTCAACGACCTCCCGTACCGCATCCAGCGCCCCGTTCATCTCGTCCGCGCCAAGCCGGCCGATGCAGCCCATGCGGAAGCTGGGCGCAACGGTGAGCTTGCCCGGATAGATGACGAAGCCGCGCGCGGCGAGGCTGTCGTAGAACCTTCCGAAATCGAATGAAGAATCTTCCGGCATGTGGAAGGTGACGATGATCGGCGCCTGCAGCGTGTCCGGCAGCAGCGTCTCGAAACCCATCGCCCGCATGCCGTCGACCAGGATGCGACAATTGTCGGCATAGCGACCGCCACGGCCGGCAACCCCGCCTTCCGCCGCATGCTCGGCGATCGCCACGTCGAGGGCGGCCAGCACATGGGTCGGCGGCGTGAAGCGCCACTGGCCATTGGCCTCGAGCCCGCGCCACTGGTCATAGACGTCGAGGCTGAGCGAATGGCTGTTGCCCTCGCATTTCTCCAGCGCCGACTGGCGGATGATGGCGAAGCCCACGCCGGGCGCGCCTTCCAGGCACTTGTTGGAGGAGGCCATCAGCGCATCGAAGTGAATCTCCCGCGCATCGACCGGCAGCGCGCCGAAGGCGCTCATGGAATCGATCAGCAGCGACCGGTTGTGCCGCGCGGCCACTTCCGCGACCTTCGACAGCGGATTGAGGATGCCGGACGTCGTTTCGCAATGGACGACGGCGACATGGGTGATCGACTTGTCGTTCTCGAGCTTGGCGGCAACCTGGTCCGGATCGACGGGCTTGTCCTCCGGCCATTCGATGAACTCGCAGGCGCGGCCGAGATACTTGCACATCTTGACCATGCGGTGGCCGTAGGCGCCGTTGACCAGCACCAGCAGCTTGCCGTCGCGTGGCAGCAGGGTGGCGATCGTCGCCTCGACAATGAAGGTGCCGCTGCCCTGCATGGGCACGCAGACATGGGTGCCCTCGCCGCCCGCCAGCTTGAGGATGGTTTCGCGGATGCGCCTGTTCATGGCGATGAACTTCGGATCGCGCGAGCCCCAGTCATGCAGCATGGCCTGCTTGACGGTCGCGGATGTGGTGAGAGGTCCCGGCGTCAGCAGCCAGGGGTCACGATTTTCAGCAGTCATCTGAATTCTCCAGCGTTGGCTGTCGCGAACGCGAAGGCACATTCGCGCGAAACAGCGTCATAAGTCCAATCTGTATTGCCAATGCGCCGCATTGACCCTATCTATCCCAAATGAACCACGCCCAGCTTCGAGCGTTCCACCAGGTTGCGACCGAAGGCAGCTTCACGAAAGCCGCTGCGGCGCTGCGCGTCACACAACCCACCATTTCGGCCCAGGTCAAGGCGCTGGAGGATGCCTATGGCATTCGCCTTTTCGACCGACGCGGCCGCGGCGTGGCGCTGACCGATCTCGGGGAGAACCTGCTGCAGATCACCCGCCGGCTGTTCGATCTCGAGGAACAGGCCGCCGAACTGCTCAGCGCCAACCGGGCGCTGGAGGGCGGGCATCTGAAGATCGGCATCGATTCGCCGATGCATGTCACCCCGATCCTGACGGAATTCGTGAAGCGCTATCCCGGCATCACCATCGGGCTGTCGACCGGCAATTCCGACAAGGTGCTGCATGACCTGCTCGATTACCGCACCGATATCGCCGTGGTCGCCCGGTTGCAGGTCGATGACCGGCTGGTATCGATCGTGCTGCGCGAGGACCGTCTCGTGGTGTTCATGCGCAAGGATCACCCTCTCGCCGGCCGCGGCTACATCGGTCTCGGCGACATTGCCGGCGAACGGCTGATCCTGCGCGAAACCGGCTCGGTCACCCGGCAGATATTCGAGGAAGCCCTCGACCGTGCGCAGATCGAACCGCAGACGGTGATGGAGATGGACAGCCGCGAGGCGGTTCGCGAGGCGGTGACCGCCGGCCTCGGTATCGGCGTCGTCTCCAACGCGGAAATCGGCGAGGCGACCGGTCTCGCCACCCTCGACATCGTCGACGCCGACGTCACCATGACGGAATATCTCGTCTGCCTGCGCGAACGCCGGCGACTGCGCATCGTCCGCGCCTTCATGGACCTCGCGCGGGAAATCCGCGACAAGCGGTGACGATCCCGCCCTCGTCGTGACTATTCATCCCCCATTCAAATAAAGGCGTCATCAACTCTGTTCTGTTCCTGAGCGTTCACCCCTTCGTTCCCACGAAAGTGGGAATCCTGAAAGCTGGTCGCCTTGTCCGCCGCAGAGACCCGCTCTTTCGTTAGGGTAAGGGAGACGGCACAAGGCTCGTCATCCCGGGGCCGCCGCAGGCGGAGCCCGGGACCTCGGGCATCTGCCGCAGATTCAGGAGGTCCCGGACTGTCGCTGCGCGCCATCCGGGATGACGAATTGGGATAGAGCGTCCCTAAACCAACACTGCTTCCGACCAACAATCCTGGACTTGATTCGCGATGAAGTACGTTCTTGGGGTCTTTGGAGACTGGCGGCTCGTTCTGGATGAGAAAGCAAAAATAATCTTCCCGTAACCTCGGGAAATTTGATCCAGATCAATGAGGAAGCCCGGAATTCCGGGCAAATTCACGTCATCGAGAGTTCGGAGGAGATGTTCAGAAATGTTCACAGAACAGTTTTTCGTGACGGTCGACGTCGGGGCCATCGTGCTCTTCGCACTGGTCCTCGCCTATCAGTCCCGCATCACGATGAAGAACAGCTGATCTCTCCGGTTCCGCGGGCGTTATTTCCGATCCGCTATACCTCCCAAACCCGTTGACGCTCGGGGAGCCGGACAGACGGGGGGGCGGAGCCGCAAGGCTCCGCCCTTTCCGTTTGTGCATCCGGAAGAAGAGAAAGTTAGCGCGCCGCCAGCAGATCGATCTCGACCCCGGCCCCGCCGGCAAGGCCGGTAACGCCGATGCAGGTCCGCGCCGGCAGCTTTCCCGGCTCGAACCAGCGTGCATAAGCGTCATTCACCTCGCCGTAGCGGTCGAAATCGGTGATGAACAGCCGGGCATGCAGCACCTTGTCCCAGCCGGAGCCGCCAGCCGTCAGGATCAGTTCCAGGTTGCGCATGCAGGCATCCGTCTGCTCGGCGAAAGAGCCCCGCACATAGTCCCCGGTCGCCGGGTCGATCGGCATCTGGCCGGTGACGAACAGGAACGGGCCATAGGCTACCGCGTGGCTGTAGGGTGCGACCGGTTCGGGAGAGCCTTCCGGCATGATCCGTTCCAGCATCGCCGCCATCTCGCCGCCCCAGCCGCTCATCGTCAGCCCTTCCGCCAGGCCTGCGTGCGTTTCGTGATGCCCCAGCTTAGCGTCGCGTGAATCAGACGCGCGCCGGCGCAGGTATAGGCGATCATCATGGCCATCGCCGCCGCGGGCGCGATCGATCCGGCATCGTCCATGTTCATCACCGCGACCGAGGCCAGCGTGGTGTCGGTCGAATAGATGAACACCACCGCCGAGACAGTGGTCATCGCGTTCATGAAGAGATAGATCGAGATGTCGAGAATCGCCGGCAGGCAGACCGGCACGGTGACCCGGGCGAAGGTCCGGTAGAACGGCGTCTTGAGCGACGCCGAGACGGACTCGAACTCGGAATCCATCTGCTGCAGCGCCGTCGACGCGGTGAGATGACTGACGGTGTAGAAATGCGCCACCGTGCAGATCACCAGGATCGCCATGGTCTGGTAGAGGAAGTTGAACGGGTTGGCCGGGTTGTTGAAGAAGAAGATGTAGGCCAGGCCCAGCACCAGACCCGGAACGGCCAGCGGCACGATGGCCAGGAACTGGAAGGCCGTGCGCCCGGCCTGGAACCCCCTGCCCTTTTCCACAAGGTAGGCGCCGAAGAAGACGATCGCCGTACCGAAGAAGGCGGTGTAGAGGCCGAGCCGGATCGAGTTGAAATAGGAATCCCAGCCACCGCCATCCATCAGGTCGAAGGCGTAGTTCTTCAACGACAGCGAAAGGTCATAGGGCCAGAACTTCACCAGTGCGGCATATTGCGCCATGCCGATCATGCCGATGATCAGCAGTGCTACGAAGCTGCAGAAGGCGAGCATCACGTAATCGATCACCGGGTCCGGCTTCGGCTGCAGCGGTACCGCGCGCGCCGAGAGCAGCGCCACCTGGCGACTCTGCACCCAGCGGTCGACCGCGAAGGCGATCAGCGCCGGTGCCAGCAGCACGACGGAGACCACCGCGCCCATCTGGAAATTCTGCTGGCCGATGACCTGCTTGTAGACGTCGGTCGCCAGCACGTTGAAATTGCCGCCGATCACCTTCGGCACCCCGAAATCGGTGAAGACCAGGGTGAAAACCACGAACCCGGCGCTGATCAGGCCGTAACGCGCGCCGGGTAGCGTGATGGTGAGGAAGGTGCGGAGCTTGGAAGTCCTGAGCGCCGTCGCCGCCTCGTAGAGCCGGGCGTCGGACACCGAGAGCGCGGTGATGACGATGATCAGCGCATGCGGGAAGACCCAGTAGCAGGAACCGATCACGATGCCGATCGGACCGTAGATCGATTCCCCCATCAGCAGCGACTTTGCGACGCCCTTGTTGCCGAACCAGTAGACCAGCGAGATGCCGCCGAGCAGCGACGGGGTCAGCAGCGGAATCAGCGCGACGATGCGGAAGAACCACTTGAACGGCATGCAGGTCCGCGTCAGCGCATAGGCGTAGACGAAGGTCGTGAGGATGACGATGACGGTGGAAATCACCGCGACGTAGAACGAGTTGGTGATCGAGTTGAACAGCGCCGGCGTGGCGAAATATTCCGCGTAATTGACGAGGCCGATGAAGGCCCCGTCCTTGTCCTCGAGGCTCTTCGAGAGCATCGAATAGAGCGGCAGCATGACGGCAACGACGAGGAAACCCCCGATCGCCACCATCGAGATCCGCATGATCCAGTCATCGCGGCCGAGCTTCGGCCGGATGCGTGCGGCGGGTGCTGCGGTTGCCGTCGTCATGTCCGCGCCGCCGGGAACACCCGGATCAGTTCCGCGGGAAAGCGCACGTTCATCTTCTTGCCCGGCTCGACCGACTGCCGGCGCACCATGTTCGGCGACATGTCGGCGTAGACCTCCGCGCCCCCGAGCAGCGGGCTTTCGAGATCGACGCGGAAGAAGGTGCCGAGAAATTCCATATGGCCGATCTCGGCCTCGAAGGTGTTGTCCTGGTCCGCGGAGACGCCCTGGAACTGGATATCCTCGGGCCGGATCGCCGCGATCACGTCCGACCCGTCGAGTCCGGCCGGCACGTTCGCCGCGAAGCCGGTCGAGCCGACATTGACCTTGCCGCCGCCGGCCTTTGCCCGGATGAAGTTCATGGCGCCGATAAAGTCGGCGACGAAGGGTGTGGCCGGAGTCGAGTAGATATCCTCCGGCGTACCGACCTGCTCGATCAGGCCGTGATCCATGACGACGATACGGTCGGCCATGGAGAGCGCTTCTTCCTGGTCGTGGGTCACCATGATGGTGGTGACGCCGAGCCGCCGCTGCAGGTCCTTGATCTCCGAGCGCAGGCGGACGCGGACCTTGGCATCCAGAGCGCTCAACGGTTCGTCGAGCAGCAGCAGACCCGGCGACGGCGCCAGCGCACGGGCCAGTGCCACGCGCTGTTGCTGGCCGCCGGACAGCTGAGCCGGATATTTTTTCCCCTGGTCGGACAGCCCGACGAGGCCAAGCAGCTCGTTCACCCGCTTCGTGATGTCCGGTCTCGGCATGCGGCGGTTCTCGAGACCGTACCCGACATTCGCCGCCACCGTCAGGTTGGGAAACAGCGCATAGGACTGGAAGACAATGCCGAAATCCCGCATCGACGGCGGCAGGTTCGAGA